>DATJDP010000061.1:0-19273 GCA_035497355.1 Flavipsychrobacter sp. | reverse complement strand
CAAAAATGCTAAATCTAACCACAGTAATCAATCAATCAAATTTAAGTATGTTAACCCGGACTTCGTTAAGTAATACACTCGTACTTATCTCTCTGTTATTTCTGCTCAGTTCTTGTGATCGGAAGAAAACAGGCTATGTTGACGTATTCAAATTAGTCAACGAGTTTGAATTGCAAAAGGAATATTCTGACCAGGCAAAGAGGGATATGAATACCGAAAAGGCAGCTATTGACAGTGCGGTATTCACTGAAAAACTTAGAAATCCTTCTGGATACGAAAAGTTTAAAAATGACCTCTATAATAACTTATATCAAAAGGCGGAACAAAGAAACAAGGAAATCGAAGCGATGATCTGGAAAAGGTTAAACCCTTATCTGATTGATTTCGGGAAGGAGAATGGCTACGAGTATATCTATGGGGCCAATGGTACAGGAAACGTGCTCTATGCAGACGAACATCAGGATATAACAGAAGAAATAATCAAATACGTAAATCAACGCTACCATGATAAAAAGTAGGGCTTGGGTGGTAATTCTGCTGCTTGCCTGCCTCGGTTTGATCAACTGTAAAGGCGATAGGAAAAATGATCAATTTGATGAGTTCAGCCGAACAGTAAAGGTAGATCACTGGCAATACACCTTAAGTGTGGAAAATCAGAATACCAAGAAAGGAGTCGCTTCCCAGGGCCTGAATAAAGAATATTTGAAAGCTACAATGTACCTGGGAAATATCAAGACTAAGCAATCTCTCCTTTATTCCGTATCACGGGATGTTGAAGACTACCAGGCTAAATATAAATATCTGTCGTTTAACAGTGGGGAGGATTTATATATCAAGTATAAGGACAGTTTAATTTATCCCATCGGATATGTTTTTGAACCGTCAAATGGATTAAGTAAAAGCGAAAGACTCGTATATAAATTCCAAATAAGCAAGGACTTGTATCAAAGGATGCTGCAGGAAAACAGCGCTGTAGAGTACTGGTATATTGATAGACTTGTTGGTTTAGGAAAAATTTGTTTTACACAACAATAACTAATTGTATGACAGTAAATTTTCACAAGGTAGTTTCAAAAAGCAAAAAGAAAATATCTGGAGTTTTACTGACAGTGATGCTAAGTGAATTACTCCTTCCGCTGAGAGCTCTAGCATTGACTTCGGGACCTTCCCAACCTGAATTCCAGGGTTTTACACCATTGGCGACGACCTCGCTGGTCGATCCTTTCAGCGGCGACTTCAGTTACAATATCCCGCTGCTGGATATAGATGGTTACCCTTTAAACCTTGTGTACCGCGCGACTTCAAATATTGAAGAAGAAGGATCCTGGGTGGGATACGGCTGGAACGTCAATGTAGGAACATTAAATAGAATGGTGCGCGGGCTTCCTGACGACATGAAAGGGGGGCTGATTAAGAGCTATCAAAACATCAAAGAGAGAACAGTTAAAAGCATAGGGGTAAGCTTTGAGCCAAGCTTTGGCGTTCATGTAGGTACAGAAGGAGTCGGTTTAGCCGCCGGTGTTCAATCGAGTCTCGGGTTTACATTCGATGATGATAACTATATTGGAAAGGGTATTGGCCTATCGATAGGTGGTGGCGTCTATGCTAATGTCAATGCCGGACCTTTTAGTGTAGGAGCGAGTGCGGGTGTTACGCTGTCCGCTAATTCCAACACTGGCGGTACCATCTCCACATATGCAGGCTTCAATGCAGGACTTTCCTACGGTGAATATTTTTCGGTCGGTTTAGGCACGTCAGTCAATCGAAGCTTTAATACAATCAGTGGTTGGGAGCACCCCAATGTAGTAGGTAGTTTTAATATTGGAAACGTTACCCGAGAAGTTCAAAAGAGTTTTATCAGCAGTATCAGCAATGAAATTCCGCAAATAACTAACCCGTATCGATATACCAGTAACGGTTTAGGATTTAAACTTACGGCTGGCTTTTCTATTGGCATTATTGAAGAGCTGGGGCTTGATTTCGGAATTGGCGTAGCGGTAACAGAGAATCATTCTTCCACAACATATAATCCCAAAAATATCCATAAGGGATACGGCTACATTTACTCCGAAAATGCTTCACCCGTTGATATTGTGGATTTTACGAGGGATAACGATGGTGGTTTAAACAAGGATATGCCCTTTCTGCCTCCTGCAATGAAGACCTACGATGTATTCAGTTCAACCGCACACAATGCAACTAATGTGTTTAGAGCAGACAGAAACGATTTTGGTGTTGTAAGAGACCCGCAAGTGGAATTTCCGAATACCGATATGCATAATAAGATGCATCAATTGGACATTCATGGTTATTGTTCATTTACCTGTTGGATAGGGCTTTCCATAGAATATAACAACTTTAAAACGACCACTGAAGGAACAGTTGCGAGCGGAGGTTGTGTAGATGACCGGCTACCTTATCGCCCATCGAATGGAAAGGATCAGAACTTGTTCTTTAAAGCTTGTGGGGCGACTTCTCAGGCTGACGACAATTATATCAGCCAGGTCAATGGCTACGGCATGTATGGGCTTAATAAATCAGACAGCATTAAAGGCATTACCCCTTTAAAAAGGGAGCTTACACCCGAACCTATAGCTGTTTATACCAATCAGTCTATCGCCGATCTTCCTCAAACGGTTATTCCAAAACAGCTCATTAGCTACAAAAAAGACTCCTTTCCGAGTAATAGGAATTCGATAAAAGTACCGATCAACAGAGTGTCAACGAGTGACGATGTTGAAAATAGCAAGATAGGCGCAATACTCAATACAAACAGGTCTGGCCAAACTTACATGTATGCGACACCTGTTGTGAATAATATCAAGAACGAAGTAGGGTTTCGTATAAATGGCTTTATTGATTCCGGTTTTCATGAAAGAGAAGGGACAATGTCATTTGAAGGCAGTATGGCGTCTCAATATAATGGTGAAGTAAGAGATAACTTATATAAAAATACGCTTACTCCTTCATACGCCACATCCTATCTTCTGAATGCCGTTTTATCTCCGGACTACGTCGATGTAACCAACGATGGTATTACTGATGACGATCTTGGAAGCTTTGTAAAATTCAACTATACAAAGTGTGAAGATGATTATCGTTGGCGAGTACCTTATGCGGATTCAGGTCAAAACCTTGCATTATTAAATCAGGGTGTGAAAATCACCAAGTTCGATGATATGGGATCCTATATGATCGGCTCGAAGAAAACATGGTATGCCCATTCCATCGAATCAAAAAATTATGTTGTTGAATTTTATATCAGTGACAGGGAAGATGCCCTTGATAGCAGGAGCAGGGTTATGCGCTCCGATCACCCGTATGCAGTTTCAGATTATGTCAATAACAAGGACAGTTTTGCGCACATGCAAAAACTGGATTCCATCAAATATTATTACAAACATGACCGATATCTCAATGGAAACGCTGCGGTACCTCTGAAGACGATCTATTTTGATTACGATTACGGCATATCAAGTAATATGCCCAATTCAGTGAACCACGGCGGTAAGTTGAGGTTGTTAAAAGTACGCGTGAGACACGGAGATGAACCAATCGAGTTTGCTGAGGCTTATAATTTAGGGTACACCAGTTACAACCCTGGCTATAGTATAGGGGATAAGGACGGTTGGGGAAACTATTATCCTAATAATCGGTCTCTGCCGCTTTGCGAGTTCCCATATATTGACCAGGAAAATCGTCAGGCTAAGGATTCGATTGCCAGTGCGTTTCATCTGAATATGATCGGCTTACCCTCAGGTGGGGAAATTGATGTGGCGTACGAAGCTGACGATTATGCATGGGTGCAGAATAAACGAGCGATGGCGTTAACCGAGGTGGCTGGCGTCGGCAGCACTCCTAATGTAGTACCATCCGATGTCTTCGGATTGTATGATGGGGGGTTAAATTCATACCTGTATATCTACGTAAAGAAGCCAGTTAGTTTAAGTGGAAGTAACTACAAGAGTTTTCTTCTTAACAATTCTGATTTGATGTACTTCTCGTTTAATATTAACATCGCGGGGAATGCATTTTCAAAATACGACCAGGTAAAAGGCTATGCGTCCGTGGATCAAATCGGTGATTGCCCCAATGACAACAGTTACATCTATATTAAAGTAAGGCCGGTTGACTTGACGGGTACTGGTGTTAGCCCAAGCCCAATGACGAATACCGCCATCAATATGGCCCGGGCTTTTGCCACTGATCAACTCTATTTTCAGGAAAATGAAAATTCAGACGGAAAGAACAGACATCAGGGTGAGCGATTAAAGAAAGCTGCTCTCCAGGTTGCTGAAGCAATATTGGGGCAGAATTCTGTAAAGAAGTTGATGAAGCGTTACGGTGCAGGACGGAGGTTTAACAAAAATAAAAGCTATGTGAGGATTGCCATGACAGAGCCAAAAATTGGCGGAGGTTCAAGGGTGTCGCGGCTCACTTTCGATGACGAATGGAACCAGATGAGTAGTGGCGAATCATCATCGCTGATAGGCTACAACTATATATACAAGGACGAAAATGGTTTGTCTTCGGGTGTCGCTTCCTATGAGCCAACCTTAGGTGGTGAAGAAAATCCGTTACGTTCCGGTTCTTCTTATGCGCTTAGCAACAACCATTCTAATTATCCGCCTTACGATCCTGTTGAACTGGTTAAAGAAGACCCTGCAGGTGAGTCCTTTTTTCCGACAGGTTCCGTCGGGTATAGCCGGATTGTCATCGAAAGCATTCATAAAGGATATGCCCGGTCAGCACAATCAAAACTTGTACAGGAATTTTATACTGCAAAAGATTTCCCGTTCTTTTCAACTTTTAGTCCAAAAGTTGTTTCGGAAATAAAGGATAAAAATTATCCGAATCCAGGCATTCGTGAAATTCTGCTCAGTTTCCTTGGAGTAGGTAATACTTTTTCATCGTCCGAGAATAAGTACGATGTCAGACAGAATTTTATTATTGAAACAAATGATATGCATGGTAAGCCGAAAGCCAGCTATACCTATCGTTTGTTGCCTAAGAACGGGAAAGAGGAATTAGTGAGTTCTACGGAATATTTCTACCACTCTAACGGATATAATAAGTTATCGAACGAAGTAGATGTAATCCGGTATCAGGGGGCCAACGCCACTCTTTGCCAGGAGCGAGACAAGGATTTTCCTAAAGCCAATCTAAAAGTACAAAAGAAGACACTGGGGGTCGATATTGATGTGTGCAGCGATAGCAGGGAAGTAACTTCTATAGAAACAACCCATAAGTCAAAAAGAGGGGGTGGGATCAAGTTCTGTCTGCCACCGCAGATTAAGCCAAAGTTTAGCTGGGTAGATGACGAACATAAACACACGGACTATTTTAAAGCAACCACTACGACAAAAATCATCAACAGGTACGGTATTCTGAAGAGTGTCAGAAATTATAAAGAGGGCGCGGAGACAGTTGTAGAAAATAAATATTACGATGCAGTTACAGGCGAACCGGTAGTTCAGGTCGTTAAAGACGAATTTGGCGATAATATTTACTCTACCAATGTTCCTGCTTACTGGACTAAAACAGACCTTGAACCTTCGTATATGGATTATCCGTTCTGGGGTACGGGCTCAGCATCTGGTTTGCCATCAACGCTGCATTTCGGCTCGCCCGCCGGTGGGTTCTTGTATGGCAGCAGTCTGATTCAGGCTTCCTTTGTCACAAGTGAGGATAATTTCCATCAGGGTGACGAAATTTTTGTGCGGGCAAGCTCTACTGACGATGCAAATGTAAAATGGCACCGATTGTATGTTGTCGATGTATTGGTTAAAAAGAGCCATTTTGGTGATCCTGACCCTTTATCTATGAGGTACGGAAGTGCGCAGTCTTCGGGAGCGTCCTATATGGTTTATGTTACCCCTTACAAGGTAAACAACCTCACTTTGGGTGATCTTGGTAGCGGCGACGAATTGCAGCATATTGAAGCCATGTTCCGCTACCGCTCTGGAAGAAAGAACATGCTTGACCTTTCTGCCGGCAAATACGAATCACTGAAAGATCCTTTTGTAATCACGGATTCAATAGTAACTGGATTTGGAAGATCAGACAGGGATACCTGCAAGACACCTAGCTTTATGAAGCCCGTTATCAATGCGGTGGCAAGCCGGTATGAAGGCATCAATTCATTGCCATCTGGCCAATTGGATAGCCTGGTTTATAACCCGGTATCGGTCGGTATTGTCAGCCAACCGTATATAAGCACTACGTATGGACTTTTCGGAGACCGTAAAGATCAGAGTACGACCATGCAGCAGAGAGGTAATGGTGTTCTTTATAACTGGTACTACTGGCAGCCTGCAAGGGTGGATACCAGTCCAACTTATCTTCCGAGAACAGCATTGCTGACTCATTACGACAACTATAACTATAATTCGAAAAGCAGCGGTTATGACCCTGTTACTGGTCTAAACAATAATGCGACCTGGTTCACGGCGTCCCAGGTCACCAAATCGATACCATCGGTAGGACCGGTTGAAGAGACAAATCCGCTTGGCATCTATAGTTCAATTTTCGTAGAGCCAACCACTAAAAAGCTCATGTCGGCCACGGCCAATGGTAAGTTTGGTCAAACATGGGTGGAAACGTTTGAAAATCTACAGGAGATACGCAAGTATAACAGTATTACGGATCTTATTTTTTCGCCGTTCCAGAAATATATGACGCGGTCAGGTTCAACAGCTGCCAATTATGAGGTGTTCAACAAAAATCAAACTCTCGGACTGGCAAACCTGAACGGTTCTTTTACTCTGGATAACACGCAGTCGCACACGGGATTATTTTCTCTTCATGTAACCAGCGCGACCAGTGTGAAACTAACGCCGAAAAAATACAGCGGTACAAACTCCTACTTTTTCAACCTCTTCAATTTCAACCTCGATACTGTCAACAGTCAGAAGTTTACCTACGAAGTATGGGTAAAAAATACAGGTGGCAGCATTACCAGTCCTTCAATTAACTCCGCTGGCACAACAACTACCCTGGCCAAGGTTTCCAATACCATAGATGGATGGGTACTATATAGGGCGAATGTGACGGTAAACGATAACAGCCAGGTGACTTTTACATTCCCGCAGGGACAGTACTATGATGACCTGAGAGTTTTCCCGAGTACGTCGAATGTAAAGACATACGTCTACCACCCTTTCAAAACCTATCTAATGGCTATCCTTGACGAAAACGATTACGCCACATTTTACGAGTATAACAACCGGAACCAACTGGTGCGCCTGAAGAAGGAAACGGAGAAAGGCGTCATTACAATAACAGAGAACATTAAGAATATAATTGTGAAATAGGTATGTACAAGCTTGTTTTAATATTGATTGTTTTGCTCTTAGCCAGAAATAAGGTTAATGCACAACATACGCCGGAAGAGGCATACCATAAGTTGATGGACTTAACTGAACTATTCAATGGGAACCAGCCTTATTCCTGTTCTGCAATTGTTGAAATAAGGTATAAGAATAACAGTAACGCGCCGCTTAGGGATACTTCTGTCCTTATTTATCGGAATCGATCAACCTACTATAAATCAAAACTAGTAGAGCGGGTAGAGGCTTCACAAGGTTCCCTCATTGTCAATCATGAGTTGAAATCCGCCACTTTTGAATTATCAGATAGCATTAGAAAGGTATTACAGAAAGAGCTCAACATAGAGCCTGACAGAGAACTTGAATCTATGCTTGATTCCAACTTTGCACTAGAGGACATGTTGGTCTTCAACAAGTACATTACAGAGCACTGCAATGTGAAATGGGATTCAAAAGATGGTTTGGATGAAATCTTGTTTACTCCGAAGATAACGGGTCAAACGACGTTGGTATCCCTCAAAATCCGTTTTGATAAGGAGTCCAGAATGCAATATTACGAGTATACCAATCGTGAAGTATATGCTGCAGACTGGGAGGGAAATAGCAGGTTCCGGGTGGTGCGAACAATCTACGACAACTTTATCTATGATCATGTTCCTGATATTCCTTCCAGGCTTGCGGACTTTTTGGAGTGGAACGGCTGGAAAATAAAACTAAAAAAATATCCTAACTACAAACTTTCCGTGCTATGACAAATATACATAGAGCGTTAAGCAGTTTTCGATACCTGCGTAGTCAAAAGCTTTTGACCATAGTAATCAGTTTGCTTTGGTTCCATATTGACGCTACCGGGCAGACATTCGATTTTCCCTCGGTGTTATATGTGGACTCTGCTTCCCTGAGGGATATTGTGACGACTCCGGGCGCTGATACCGTAACTGTAAAACAGGGAGATTATAACAGTATGTGGAACGCCACTACAGCTTCTGGTTTTACGATCAAAAGTATTTTAGCTCTGACCAACTTTAAGGTGAACGTTCAGTCGCCTTTTGTAGGGCAGAAGCATGATTTTACGTATTTAATCACGTATAAAACAATTGGGACACCAAATCCTGCTAGTCCCGGAAGTACCGTGACTTCTGCTATAGACACGCTTAGTGTAAGTTATAATCAGGATTCCTTAAAGCTGATCAGCGACAGAGCATTTAATGTGGCAGGAAAGTATCATAAATTGATGGTAATCATTTACGATGTATTTGAACTTACTAATTCAGGCAGTGGCCCCGTATATACACACCTTGTGCCAACTATGGCGAGCACAGTTCCAACTTTTGTAAATGTCTTCGGTGAAATTTATGTTCAAAAATTTGTAACAGCATCTTCTTTGAATATTACAAGTTCCGTAAACGCGACTAACAATATCAATGTAAATGGTACTGTTCACCTTGATTGGGGCGGTGGCTCAATGGCTAATCTAAAGCCTGCAGGGTATGAAGTAGAATGGACCTACGTTGGCCCCGCTACGGCATCTGTTCCTTACAGTTCACTTAAATATAACTTTAGGAACAACGCTACCCGGATTTTTACCAACAATACAAATTTTAATATCCCGGTTGCTCAAAAGGAGGGGTACCTTGTTTATCGCGTGAGGATGGTAAGGCCCGATCTAAACGATTTATTGTCGAGAAATTATGGGCCGTGGACTATTGGATCCGATGCCGGCAACTTAAACAGTATCGCAAATGTGGCGATTCAGCAATCCGCCAATGACAGCCTGAACTGGGATCTGAAGATGTCCTTCGTAGAGGACGGAAAATATAAAGAAGTGGTAACGTATTACGACGGTTTATTAAAGCCCAAACAGGTGCAGACACGCTTTAATTCAAAGCCCAGCCAAACGATTGTTGCCCAGAGTTTGTTTGATTATGAGGGACGGGCTGTAATCAATTCATTACCGATACCGGTGGACAATGTAAGTAAGTTTGCTTACATCAGTAACTTCCTGCATCCGGTAGGAGCAACTGAATATGCCAAGTCATTGTATGATTCAATACCGGATACGAGCCAATGCCCGCCCAGGGAAACAGCTATTCCACCGCTTGATTCCAATGCATTAAGTAATAAGTATTATTCCCGGTACAATGCTAACAAGACAGGGAAAAATGCTTTTATACCAGATGCGGAGGGATATCCGCTTGTTAGGAAAATAATTGCACCGGAAAATTCGGAAAAGGTATTGTTTGAAGGTCAGGCTGGTTCTGCTTTACAACTGGGGCACGACCGACAAATGGCTTACCTCTACGGTTCACCGCTACAGGCAGAACTCAACAGGTATTTTGGGCAGGATATCGGCAAGGCAAATTATTACAGGAAGATGATCACGACCGATAATCATCAGCAGGACATGTTTACAATTACTGATGACGAGGGCAGAACGGTGGCAAGTGGCCTTATAGGTACACCAGATACCAACAGCCTTGCACTTAGCGTCCGCAATGCGCCGGTCAATAGCAATTTTCAGTCTAACCTTTTACCAGTGCCGAATATCAGACTCAGTGATGACTGGAAGAACAACGGTTCTTATTTTGTAGAGGCCAATGCCAACTACTCGTTTAAGTACCAGATAGACTATAAACCGTTCAAACCTTGCCCAAACATCAACCAGGGGCTAAAGCCTAAGGTCTACTTTTCTTATGAAGTGATAGACAACTGCGGCAATGTCAAGGTACAGGACAGCGGGGTATTAGGGGGAACGGGTATGACATCGCTTACCAGCTTATCATATTCTCAAACCGCTTCTGCTTTTCTCAATAAGGGCAATCATATCTGGAACAAACATTCCTATATTAAAACTGAAGATTTGGAGGCCTCGGTTGACACCTTCCTTAATCTTACTAATGGTTGTTTCCGGACCTTTAATGATTTTCTAAAGGATGAATTTCTAAAGACAAACTTTCCATGCGTTAGCAATGATGATCCCTGCGCATCAATGAAGTATGCCATGATGAAGGAAATGTATCCCCGCGCAAAATATGGGCAGTATGCCTATGCCGACACGGTAAGCAAGACATTTGGCGGACCTGCTGATAATTCAATATTTAGCCGCGACAGAAAAGAAGAATATCGGTATCAATCCGATTGTATCACGTATCCCGATACGATCTACTACATGGGAAGCAAGTATTATAACATTAAACAACTGAGTCCGCAGCAATTAATAGACATATTTAATGATTCAATTGCTGAAGCCTTGCTGCCCCTTCACCCCGACTATTGCAAACTGCAATTATGCGGACTTATCAATAATCCTTATGCGAAAGCACTGACCTACATTAAAAAGGCATCGCAGGCCGATTCAATTTCGAGATACGCGGTTACGGACATTATCACCAATGATCCGTTATACACCAATTCATTGCTGACATTTGCCGATCTTTCCAAGACAATGGATGGCGATCATCCAATTGATTCTATTGCCTTCAAGAAAACGATCTGCGGAAGTGAATTTGGTGTTATTGAATCCGTTTGTAGTCAAATCAACGCAGGCAAAACACCCGCCGATATTGTCAATTATCCTGAATACATGCGGGATGAATATTATCAGAACCTGATTAATTTATATGTCTCAAACAGGGAAGAGCGACTAAGTAAGAAACTGCAGGAGATGGGTAATACCTGTGGCCCTTGTGACAGTCTGAGATTGATAGACCCTTCCGAAGATACTTCCATTGCGGAAGGCAGTGATACAACTTTTCTCGTTTCGGGAGTTGATACCATGACGACGCATCTTCATCTGCCGGTGCACTCTTCCTTCGGTAATTATTTTGATCCGGTTCAATCAGGAAACATTAATCTTGACTCCGTTCAGGATCTGGCCAATCTGGACAATTCCATCTATTGCACTACCGTTGTTGATAATATCATTACTACGCTTTCTTCCTGTAATGTGTCGCAGACGGTACTAGATAATCTCAAAGACACATTGCTGAGCAGATTTTGTTCAAACAACGGTAAAATCGCTTATCTGTCTTACGACAGCCTTACCAGTATTTTCGCAGAAGTCGGTATAGCTACAAATGATTTATGTAATGCTGGATTGGTCGATCTTAGAAGAATAACCAGGGAATCCGGAGATTATGTGCAGCTTGGTTTATTGCACTATTCTCCGGCTTATTACCAGGACCTGGTTGCGTTTTTGCAAAACAAGCAGATATTGAGTTTTATTGCTGGTAGTTCCAGCACGATAAACGTATCATTGTCGCTATGCGATGTTCATCCCTTTGAACAAAATATCGCTAAACAGCTTGGCGCTACGCTGACTCCTACGAATTGTGGTACTACCTTCTCTATTCAAATAACCAAAACCAGCCTTATTAATTCAAATGCCGTAAAACTCTCTTTCATTAAAAACAGCCTTCAGGTAGGCTATTATTTATATCCGGCAAGCGACACAGGCGACAATGCATTAAATACAGATTTTGGAACGACGGCAATAAGCAGTCCCCAGGATTATAAACTGACGTCCTTATTCAATCTTTATGGTTTTGATAAGGTATCCAAGTCTTTTGCGAACAGAAACACGATCCTGTTGAGTTTTAAAGGCACTAAAGACAATGTCCAGAGCGACTTTGGATACTTTCTAAGCGCCTTTAATGAGCAAAGCGATTATAACCTTATGGAAAAGGACCAGAAGGACTATTTGAACGGCATTGGATGCAGTGAATTTATTCCTATGGCAAAGGATGTGCTGACCATGGCACAGCAGCTGAATATCAAAGCGGGTCATCCTTATTTTGAAGACTTCTTCACTAATGTTCTTAATTATAAGAATGCAGTAAATTTTAGCTTTGACAATTATCAGGCTGCACTGGAATCCTGCGGACTTACTGATTCCATCATTATTCAGAAGGATATAGCACATTTTAAGATCAAATTCCCGTCAGGAACTAGCCTTACCACTCTGGAAAATTATGTCAATACCCTTACCGTTACCGATACGATAGGTGTTTCCGATATACAAGCCTATCAACTTGGTAGTTACAAATATTTGCTTTTAAAAGTTTTTGAAACGAATGGGCTCACAATAAAAGATATTAAGCAATTGGTACAGGCGGCATTGCCAGGTGGTAGCACCATGCAATATATGCCCTACCTTCATAAAGACACGATTGCCCAGTTGCTGTCCAATAATCTTAATCCGGTCAATATCTCTTCGCTTACCGCAGCTTTCCCAGGTGCTACCATCACCAATACAACAGCCAGCCTTTTCTACATCATCCCCGGTTATGGCACATTTACCCATGCAGGCAGGTGCATTACCATAGTAAAAAGCATTGCGAGCAATTACGACTATAATCATTACCTTGATTCTGTTTGTCGCTTTGTTCATATTAACGCGCCGATGACCGTCATTTATAGCCACGCAGAATCGGCTGTTAGTGCACAGTATAACGACTGGCAGATGAAGGCATGGAGGAATTACGTGAATAGCCTGACTTCTTCAAATCATAACGAGCTTGTCAAAAAGTCTAAAGCCCCACAGTTTAACTCATTAAGTGCAAGCAGCGGTAGTTATAGTTTCGCCAACTCTGCATTTTCTTATGTAAATGCACGGCGTCCGTATTATCTGAATAATCTTTACATAGATCATGAACCCACTAGTAATCCTGAATACAGCTATATCCAACAGCTCCTAACCCATCTCCAGTCCTATAATCAAAGTACGTTTTTGAAGAACACAATATTTAAACCGACGTTGTCTTCCTACATTCCAAATCTGAATGTAGCTTCTACGGAAACACGCGCCTACATATGTGGTGACACAACCACATTCTGGATTAACCATTTCGATACGAGCAACGAAATGATCAATATTTTCATCAAGTTGCCGGACTATCTGCCACTTCCAAGGGAGTCTTACCATATCGTAAGCATCAGTAAGGGTTTTGAAGAGGATTCCGTAACTTATTTCAATCTCAGCATGGCAGCACAAGGCAGCTTCGCGGATACAATTGATTGTATTGCCTATACAAATAGGAACCTTGGTGCCACTTATACTATACCGAGCGCATTTCTCTCTTCACACAGTGATCTTGAGACCGTAACCGACAAATTTGAAAATTGTGAAACAAGAACCATAGAAAACCTGTATCCTGCCGCAAGGATCAATTACAATCATTATATAGATTCTATGCGGACGGCTTTGGTGGTGCAGTTCCGACAAGATATCATAGACAGCTTGCATGAGGATCTTTCCATAATCGGAAATGATATAAAACATGGCATAACGCTTTACTACTACGACATGGCAGGCAACCTGATTAAGACTGTTTCCCCAGCTGGTGTAAAGCAATTGAGTGTTGCCGGTGCAGATAATGATACTATTAATGCCTACCGCCTGAGAAATGAAAAAATTAATCCGCTGGTACCGGGCCATGACAAAGTAACGTGGTATCGTTACAATGCCCAGAACAAGGTGATAGAAAACGAAAGCCCGGACGGCGGAAGGACTGTATCACAGTATGATCTGACCGGGAGAGTGGTTGTTTCTCAGGATGCTAGGCAAAGGCTTAATCACGACTACACTTATTTCCTTTATGATAATCTTTCCAGGGTTATTGAGACCGGTATTGTGAATAAGCCAACAGGCTGGCCGCAATCTGTCTCTACCAGCCCTGGCAGCCTGATGAGCAGCCAGATAAAGAACAGCTACAGAAAGGAGGTAACGGTTACAATTTATGACACAGCTTCATACAAAATAGTAGCGCCGTTCCAGACTTTGCCTGCACAGGAAAATCTAAAGAACAGGGTAACTTGTACAAAATACTTTGACGCGCTTGGGCCAGGTGTGGATGGTAGTAAGGATACCAGCTACGCCAACGCCCTGCATTACTCCTATGACATTGCCGGAAATGTAAAGACGCTCGTTCATGATCTGAGAACGGTACTTGATCCTCTGTTGCGCTTTAAGCGGGTGGATTATGAGTATGATCTATATAGCGGAAAGGTGATGATGGTGAGTTACAACAGAGGCCATGCAGACCAGTTCTACCAAAAGTATACCTATGACAGCGACAATAGAATCGTGGAAGTGTATACCAGCAATAATGGTATTAAATGGGACAGAGATGCGCATTATGATTACTACGACCACGGCCCGCTTGCCAGAACAGAACTTGGCGAACAACGAGTGCAGGGCGTGGATTATGCCTATACAATTAATGGTTGGATGAAGGCTGTGAATGGCGTTCAGAACGACCCGCAGGCAGATATGGGCGAAGATGGTGCTACCGGTGTGGTTATGCCAAAAGATGTATTCTCCCAACGTATTGACTATTTTGCAGGAGACTATAAGGCTATTTCAGATTCTAACTTTTTCCGGGAACTGCCGGCCACGCCTAAGGCCTTATATAATGGCAATATAGCTGCTATAGCAAGAGCATTGGCACCGTTCAACAATATTTACAACAAATATCATTATGACCCCCTCCAGCGAATTGATCATACCAGTTATGAGGACTATAGTTATAACTACGGAACATCGGTGTTAAGCAGAGCCAATATACCTGACTATGCCACAGAATATAAATATGACGCGGATGGAAATCTGCTGAAGCTGACTCGGGAAGGCGGTACTGTAAGCGCAGCTATGAATGGCGGTACAGCTATCGCAGAGCACAATATGGATTTGCTGACCTATCGTTATGCTCCGGGTACGAATCAGCTCAGGAACCTGACGGATTCCAGTAGTTCCACTGCTTATAAGATTGACATACCACAATTAACCGACACCAGTATTGTACGTTATACGTATGACCCGACGGGCAATACGACCAAAGACCTTGTAAGCGGCTTATCCTCTATTGAGTGGAACCGATTTGGCAAAGTGAAATCTGTTGCGAAAGTAGATGGTACGAAGATCAGCTTTTCGTATGACCCCCTCGGCAACCGCTTAGCGAAAGAGGTTGTAACTTATCCGAATGCAGACAGCATGGTGAAATTGAAGACCGTTTATCTTAGAGATGCTGCAGGTAACAGCCTCGCGGTTTATGAAGACAAAAAGCAGTTTGACCTGGAGAAGTTGACGCCACAATTGGTTGCTGCAGATCCCGATTTTGGTTTTACCGGCGGGCCACTGCCTATATCCTATACGGATGCCATAGCTCATGAGTTATGGACGGCATATGAACTAAACGGAGAGGATAATCTTGCAACACTTGCCTTGGCCATTCCGAGTCTGGAAGACTATTCAGCCAATGCAGCCTTGCTACAGGACCTAGTCGGATCATTGAGTCAGCAGCAGGCATTAGGTTTTGTAAAGTCTATACCATCCATTACCTCCTATACATTAACCGGAAATGCGGATGGTCTGACAAGTGAAAAGCTTTCTTATTACCTTGAGTCTATACTCCTGTCTGTACACTTAGACGACTTACAAACTCAGCTATTTACAAAGCTGAAAGAAAGAAACTCAGAATTGTATTATGCAACGGTTGAGTCCATACCTGTTTCTCAGGACGACAAAGACAACTTCCCGGATAACCAGCATATGCTAACGGTGTACAAGAGCATGAGAACGGCAGATAAACTATCTATTACGAATTCCCTTGCATCATCGCTCACATCAGAATATGGAGAGGTACTTCCGCCATTGTCTTCAGTATTGGTAACCGCCTTTAGTAACGACAACAGCTATGGCGAGTTCGTTAGCGATGTGCCTGATGCAGACCGTATTTTCGACCAACTAAAATCCGATGCAGGTGACTATATAGGCTATCGTTATGCGCTGGCTGACCAGGGTACCGTACCGTTGGATTCAGTGAAGGTCCAGTTTAAATACAATACTGTTTTGGCTGATGCCTTATCGGCACAAACGATAGCAGGCGGTGCTAACAGTCTTTCTTTGGTACTCAGTGAGCATTTCTCCGACGTGGTGAACCTGGCGGCAACTAGTAATAAGTCTGCCTCGCTGGTCAGTGCAATAAAAGGAACGATTAGTGCGATTGATATGGATGTATTGTCTTCCAAATGGCTGGCTACCCAGTCAATATTACAAAGCGACCGCGTAAATTTAGCTGAGCACCATATCTACGGAAGTTCAAGACTGGGCATGCAGAAATACCTTCCTGATTTGTTGAAATATGAGTATGGGCCTGCAATAACCGGCAGCCCCTATCAAAGCCTGATACAGGCAAAGCCGTGGTACTCGCTGTATGGCAATGACCTGTTTTCGTCAACGGTTTATAACAATAGCCTTAGCACCAGCAATATGAGTACCAGTGGTATTGGCATCAATACCCATGTACTGGGCAACCGGCACTACGAACTGACTAACCACCTGGGCAATGTACAGGCTACGGTACTAGACCGGACAACACCGGTGCTGGGAGGTGTTGAAAACACACAGTTGCTCGGTTATCACGCCGATATCTCTACCGCACAAGATTACTATCCATTCGGAATGCTAATGCCGGGAAGGTATATTTCAGATACGGACAAGCATTGTGTGACTATTAATAGTACCGTTTTAGTGTCAACTCCTATTACGGCTTCGGCTGCCGGGCTTGATGCAGCGGGAGTAGCGTATACTTACGAAGGAGAGCCAACACCTCCTCCGGTATGGCAGTTGCCAATTGCAGATGATTTTGAACATGAAGTGTTGTATCTTTTCCACTATATTCCGGCAGAAGAACACCCTGAAGGTTGGGTATTGCATACGAATGCTGAAGGAGGTTCTGTTACCTATACGGTGGACCTTAGCTCAGAGCCTTCTGGTATTACCAGTTACTTTCAGTTGCATCCGGACACAAGCCAGAGCGAACAGCAGTTCGGCTTCGGTATGGAACTGAATGAAGAGTGTCAGGTAGAGATGCGTGTACGGCAGTATTATAACAGTAACGAAGGAGAGTACTACGAGCCGATTAAATGGACGACCATACGTACAGGAGGAGATCAGAATTTTGTGTTGCCGGTGGACAAGAACGCAGTAAAGGCAGGAGGCAAGACCATTTTAGAACTTAAATACAGCAGTTCCAATGGCGATAACTTTGCACAAAACATACAGGTGAGCGTTTTGACACCATGGATGCACTATTACCAAATCGTTCCGGAGACAAGAGTTGTCACTATTTGCGATGAGAAGGATAATTATAGATTTGGATTTAATGGCAAGGAGAAGGATAATGAACCGAAAGGAATTGGTAACTCTTTAGATTTTGGTGCGAGGATATATGATAGTAGGTTGGGAAGGTGGTTGAGTATTGACCCTCAAGTTGAAGACATGCCTTGGCAATCCCCATATCAATTCGCGAGCAACTCTCCCATATATAAATTAGACCCAGATGGGAACTGGGATGTAGAAATACACTCTTTTAAAAATAGAGGAAAAATGAGTTACGGCATTGCGATATTAAAGAATAGAAATGGCGAAGAGATTGCAAGATATGTTGTTAGAGTAGCAGGATCTTCGGGAGTGGGTAAGGGATATTCCGGTTCAGATTCCAGGACGCGGAGTAACGGAGACACACCGACCGGAACTTATGATATTGATAATAACAATCCTTGGTGGCGTAACAGCACAAGCCAAAAAGCTGCTTACGGTAATTCCTATAGGTTGGCAATGACGGGAGAGAAAGGGGAAATAATGCAGGCATCTAAAGAACGACAAAATACTATACGAATGCACGCTGGAAGACAAGAAATAGGGAATGGACACGATTTTGACCCTAAAAATAAGCTCAAATTCACTAATGGTTGTGTAAGGATGTATCAAGAAGATTTGGATCAAATGAGAGCGTCTACAGTCAATTTACAAAATAATGATGGAGAGGAAAGGCCTGGTGTTACGACTATTGACGATGATTTAATAGAATCTGACGGTAAATACTACACGCCGCAAGATTACAAAACACTCGCGGATGCAAAAAATAAATTGAAGTTGATTAAATCTTTTTCTTCATATTTGGGTCAGTTTGGGAAGACATTGGAAAGCGGCTACCAGCAAAATGTGACAGCAGCAGAGAAAAAAGGGTTAAACCCAAAAGAACATCAGAATTAAAATGTATTGTTTGTTTTGCAGAGCAGTTATTGTAATGTTTGTTATTAACATTTTGGGGTGCCAATCTACTGTTAATAACCAGGCTGTTGATAAACGAGTTAATCTTAGGACCAATAATGGACCAGAGATAAAAAGTGCTGGGAATGTTCAAAACGTAAATTTGTTGGAATTGACCGTTGATAACTCATACGACACGTGTTCTGAGAAACTAATCAGAAAGAGTTTAGACGAGGATAGCATTGGAAAAATTGTTGCGGATTTTAAGAGCACTATTTACCACAACAGAGATAGTTGCACGCTATTTTATATAGATGTGGCTTTTGAAAATTATAAACGGAATGCTACGGGACGAACATATAGCGTAATAAGTTCTATGTCATGCTTGTTTGATGGATACATTTCAGAGTACGTTATTGATAAACTCGATAATATTTTTGACGAGCCAAAAAGGGAGGATGAGTTCTTAAGACAGCTCTACGCAGAATCTAAAGATGACTACAAGTCTCAATGTCTATACGAATTTATTAAGATGTATTTACAAGTCTACAATCATAATTTCATAAATGCTATGAAAAAACGAGACTTTGATGATCAATATAACAAGTTTTTGAAACGTTTAATTAGCGATCAATAGGCATCAATACCCATGTACTGGGCAACCGGCATTACGAACTGACCAACCACCTGGGCAATGTACAGGCTACGGTACTAGACCGGACAACGCCATGCTGAAGGAGGTTCTGTTACCTATACGGTGGACCTTAGCTCATAGCCTTCCTGTATTACCAGTTACTTTCAGTTGCATCCGGACACAAGCCAGAGCGAACAGCAGTTCGGCTTCGGTATGGAACTGAATGAAGAGTGTCAGGTAGAGATGCGTGTACGGCAG
>DATJDP010000060.1:0-55464 GCA_035497355.1 Flavipsychrobacter sp. | reverse complement strand
CGAATGCGACATTAATCTTTGATGTAGAGCTACTGGAAACAACATAACAGAGATGACTCATATAACCAATAGAAGAAAGCGCACAGAAGTTTTGGTCTGTGCGCTTTTATGCATATTTCCTCGCCTTATTCCTTCACAAACTTTACGGTTTCAGTTCCTATCCGCAGCAGGTACAAGCCACTGTTGAGCATACCTACGTCTATACTGCGGCCCTTCATACTCCCCTGCAGCAGCACTCGCCCTGCTATATCGGTGATGAGATATGCCTGACCTTCAGCGTTTTTCAGGTACAGCGCTTCTTTTGCAGGGTTAGGATATACCGTTAGCTTCTTCTCCCTCGTTATATCATTGATACCATTGGGCTGTATGTCAAAGCCGATAAACGGACGACAATTGCACATTGAAAAATTTACAACTGAGGGTGGATAAAGAGAGCTGGCGTGTAAGGCAATCGGTGGCGTGCCCCCCATATAGTAGAAATAAGAGCGAGGGGCTAAAGATGTCGGATAGCTAAGGGTATTAGAATCCTCTGAGATGTGTACCACCAGATTCTTCAGTCCTCCATTTTGATCGCTCAGATTATAAGTAAATGGTGTCGGCAATGTTACCTTTAGCCAGTCTCCATCAATTATATTATAGGGAATGGCAAAAGCCGTGTCATAGAAAACCGTGGTAAGGTTTGGAAACGTCTGAAAGTTCTGCTGCATACCTGGCGGTATAGTATCAAAATCTGTGAAGCCAATTTCTACTTTATAGCCATGTATTATTACTCCGGCTGCTACATCGGATGCTATTTTCAAATAAAAATCGGTAATCGACCCCTGAACAGGCAAATTATTAAAATTCCCTTGCTGATATATCGCTTCTAAAACATTTTGGTTACCGTGAAACGGCCAATCGCCGGGCCATAGGTTTGAAGTGGTATCACTATTGTCTGAAAGCGCATACACCTGAGGGGTTTGCGCTGATGCGGAATAAATGAACGTAAGTAATACCGTTGTTAAAATAGATCTTTTCATAGAGGTTGGTTATTGTTTAACGAAGGTATAGCTGTCATTACCACTCTCTGTTTGCAATCGAAGCATATAAGTGCCTGCGGGCAGCTTATGCACGTCTATTGTTTCCATTGCACCCTTGTTCTCTCCATTTATTATCAGCCTTCCTTGCATGTCATAGATTTTATAATTGCCTTTCTCGCTTAAATGGATGTAGTCAATGGCTGGGTTAGGGTAAGGTTTACCGCTCTCTCCATTCGCTACATCTTCAACGCTTGTCGTTTTAAACTGTACCGTATTACTCGTGCTCAGCTTTTGGAACATGTTCTGGTTACCATCATACCAAACACTGAGTGTAAATCTTCCTGAATTACTGCAGTTGCTTAAAGCGAGCGATTTAGCAGCATCTGCTTCTGTGTAGGTCGGTGCATCGTATACAGTGGAGTTATTGATTTGATAGCAAGGCTTCGTTTCTATTCCGGTAAATGCATCTACAGACCTTGAGTATAGTTTCTGCACCTGCCTTGGGAAAAAGCCGGTAGTGTATTGTGTATTACCAATAAAGTTTCCCATTGTCCTTCCGGGCCCCGCTGCTACAGCACTTGCTTTACCATCCACACTTGAGGTTGAAAAATAGGACGAAAGCAAACGCTTTCCTGCTATATTGTTATACCCATATATTGCCCAGTTACCAGCAGGATAGTCCACGACTGATGAAACAACTTGCCATTCTACGCCAGGATTAGCCGGATTAAGCAAGTTCATACTTTCTATACGGGGCAAGAAGAAAGCCCTTTGGTTGCTATTATTAATATCAAGTACGCTTACACTGCTCGCGCCCGTACTTAGTGCTACGCGTGTTAGCATCAAATTTACATTTGATGTTGTCGGCGATAAATAGACAATGTTAGCGTATCTGTCTCCCGTAACAATATCTGTTTCGCAGGAAACATCAGGTTGTTTGCCATTAGCTACAAATACTGGCATAGAAAGACTTCCTCCTGTAACATCCCCCGCGGCATAATAAATACTTCCGTTATCCTCAAAGGTCGCTATGAAACGATGCATAAGAGGCAATCCTCCAGGCGTCGGGAGATCAGGGGTAATATCTATATGCGGTAATGCTTCTGAATCAAATAAGGGATTGTTGGAGGCGCTGCCAAGCGATTGTGGCAAGCCTGTTGGGGTAGCTGTAAATCCAGAAGTCCCCACTCCGGAAAGAAAAAAATAACGTACCGCTTGGTGATAACTGCCATCCACATGCGCAATCGCCACATAGTAATTCACTCCGGGATTGGAGGGGTCGTCACCCAGCACAACATCAGCATGTGCCCCCTGGAAGTCATATTTGTACGTGTGACCAGCATAATCTTGTACATACAAATGAACCATGCCTATACCAAGTCCGCTATTACCCTCTGAGCCGTCGTCCCATACAATTGCTCGTATCGGTAGGCCGTTTGCGGTAGAGAGCATGTCACAATTGACGGTAATGTCATCGTTAATGGTTGATAACGGAGTTGCGGCAGCAAGAAACTGTTGCGGTAAAGTGGGCGCAACGAGTTGTGCATTTGCCTGCTTCTGAAGGCCAAACATGGCGGTAAAACAGATTGCCGCTGCCGTAATGTGTTTTTTGAGTTTTTGGTTTCCATTCTAGATATTTTTAATAATGAGAAAGAAATGCAGAATAAATGTAATGAAAAAATGCTGGAAGAGTTGGAGATTGTTGGAAAGGTTGGAAGGTTATTGGAAATAAAAGCATGCTCCCTTTGTCATCCCCGAGATAAAGAATTTTAAGAAGCTAAAGGTTACCTAATGCTGATTTTTGGATTCAATAAGTGGGGCCAACGGTACTCCCGTCAAACCGCCAGGTAGCGAAGCTGAAGAAGAAAGCGTTTGCGTGAATGCAACAAGGGATAGGAAGCAGATCTTTAGGTAAAGGCGCAACGGCCGCGGCCAAAGGTCGAATATCTTAAAGGAAAGAGCTGAAATCCACAGCACCCCGGTTGATGACTTTAGGGTAAAACCCAATGTCTTGTTGCCAAAATGTAAACCGATAAGGGATTGTGGTAAACCCTTTACGGATTGAGGTAAACCCTTCACGGAAAACAGTAAACCGTGATCGGATTGTGGCAAACCGTGAAGGGATTGTGGCAAACCGTGATCGGATAATGATAAACCCTTCACGGGTTGAGGTAAACCTTTCACGGAAAATGGTAAACCTTTCACGGAAAACGGTAAACCGTGGTCGGATAATGGTAAACCCTTCACGGATTGTAATAAACCGATCACGGTTTGCCACAATCCCTTCACGGATTATCACAACCCTTACAGGATGACTTATAAATTCTGGAGATGAGCTTTATACGACTTTGAAATATTGTTATACATTCAATTGTTGACAACTGGATCGGTTAGAAATTTGAGTGACCGATTCATTTTTGAATTTTTCAACCGCCAAATGGTTGAACAAATATGTTTGCCATCGTACGTGTTCAACATCGCCCTAATGCGCTTTCACCGGTTCTGCCTTCACGTTCGGATCTACCCAGGTAGCTACAAAATCCTTTTCGTATTCAGGGAATTGCTTTGTCTTATAAATATTTTCACCAAGATACTTCAGCACTTTTTCCATCATTGCCACGTCCATATAGCCGGGAACGGGAACGGGGTTCTGAAAGTTCTCCTCAAGGATCACGCTTGTGGGGTAGGACATTTGTCCGCGCAATAGCTCCACTGCAAAGGTATTAGCGCGGTATTGCGGTGCAAAGCCATACATCCTGCCCATAAAATTGATGCTATCCTTACGTTCAGCATCAAGACGAACGGCATAAAAGTTCTTGTTGATGTATTTAATGACGTTAGGATTGGTGAATGTCTTTTTTTCCATCACCTTACACCAGCCGCACCAGGTGGTGTACACATCCATATATACCTTTTTGGGCTGCTTTTTCATAGCTACCTGCACATCATCAAGGCTTAGCCAGTGAATTTCGGTGCTGTCATCGGCATTTGCTTCGACCTTTTTTTCATCCTTCGCCTTTTTCTTTTTATCGGCCATTGCCAAAGGTGTAATCGCAAGAACAGCCAGCACAAGAAGCAAAAACTTTTTCATCAGAGATATTTAAATTGAAAGACAGTAGTTACATGAAAGACCGTTTGCTGCACGGTTCTCCCAGCTAAACGAAATTACAATTATTTCCCGTTAGCTTTGTTAAGCAAGATATAATATAAAGAATAAAAACACTGATGAAGATAGCGGTTGCGATTACCGGCGCAAGCGGCGCTATATATGCCAAAAGGCTGCTGGAAACCTTGCAAAAACTGCAAGAGCAGGTAGCGGAGGTCAGCCTGGTATGGAGCGGCAATGCCTACACCGTGTGGGAATATGAACTGAGCAATAAGGATTATGAAAAACTGCCGTTTGTAACATATGCAAAGGACAACTTCCTTGCGCCATTTGCCTCAGGGAGCTCTTCTTATGAAGCGCTTATCATTTGTCCCTGCAGTATGGGAACGGTGGGAAGAATAGCAGCGGGCATTAGCAACGACCTTATTACAAGAGCTGCAGATGTGATGCTGAAGGAGCGGCGAAAACTGATATGTGTGGTCAGGGAAACTCCGTACAATCTCATTCATCTAAAGAATATGACAACGGTAACGGAAGCAGGGGGTATCATTTGCCCCGCCACGCCTTCCTTTTACAGCAAGCCCCCAGATATCGAAGCGGCAGTAGATACGGTTATCCATAGGGTCTTACAACTCTCTGGTATAAAACTTGACAGCTATAGATGGGGGGAAGGCAGGTAGCAGAGGGCAGAAAAGGAGAGTTGGCAGTTTGCAAATGAAGAGAGGCAGAGGGCAGAAAAGGAGAGTAGGCAGTTTGCAGCTGGCAAAAGAAGAAAGGAGAGTAGGCAATTGGCAAATAAAGAGAGGCAGAGGGCAGAAGGGGAACAGTGGACAGATGCAGTTGAGAAATAGAGAGAGTGCAAAGCCAGCGCCAACGCCACTAGCCAGCGCCCATTACCAAATTATCAAATCACCAAATTATCAAATCCGCAGAAAGTGGAATATTCAAAGTCAATAGAGCGTTTAAGAAGGATCATGGATGAGTTGCGGGAGCAATGCCCGTGGGATAGGAAGCAGACGATCCAGACACTGCGGTCGCAGACCATAGAAGAGGTCTATGAGCTTACAGATGCCATTACTGAAAATGACTGGGCGGGACTAAAGGAGGAACTGGGAGACGTGTTGCTGCACCTTGTATTTTACAGTAAGATAGGAGCAGAGCAAGGCCAGTTCACATTCGATGATGTGATAGAAACGGTTTGCAATAAACTCGTTTCCCGGCATCCACACATCTATGGAAATGTGGTGGCAGAAGACGAGCAACAAGTGAAGCAGAACTGGGAAAAGCTGAAGCTTAAAGAGGGGAAGGAATCTGTGTTAAGCGGCGTTCCTAAATCGCTTCCTGCCATTGTAAAAGCGTTGCGACTGCAGGAAAAGACGAAGCAGGTTGGCTTTGAATGGGAAAATGTAGAACAGGTAAAGGAGAAGGTGGAGGAAGAAATACAAGAACTATATGAAGCGGTAAGCGAAGCAGATAATGACAAAATAGAAGATGAGTTTGGAGACGTTCTGTTCGCGCTCGTCAACTATGCCCGGTTCATAAAAGTAGACCCTGAAACGGCATTGGAGCGCACTAATAAAAAATTTATCCGCCGTTTCCAGGCAATCGAAGCAAAGGCAAAAGAAAAAGGCAAGAATCTGCATGACATGACCTTGCAGGAAATGGATGCCATATGGAATGAAGTAAAACGGCATGAATAAATTGTTCAGACGGTTCCCATATATCGGTTGGCTTCTCGTTGCAGGGCTCCTTTGGTGCACTGTGATCTATCGCTCAGCAGAAAATCAGGAATTGCTGAAGCCGGCCGCAATGTCACTCAGAGTGAGTGAAGACCTGCAGAGCCGACAAGAGGCGCTTGACGAGTGGCTTCGAAACAAAGAATTTTTTCAAAAGATCTTTGAAGGGAAATTGAGTGCAGAAGAAGCGGCAGAGCTCTCGGATGTACCTTTTCAGCTATATGCTTTCGAGGGCAACGTCCTTGTTTTCTGGAACAACAACACCGTTATCGGCACCTGTCTGGCGGATTCTTCTAAAAAGGGATATAATGAACTGTTTAGAAGCAACGGCACCTATCTTAAGAAATGCATACGACTTCCATTCCTCAAACAGAATCAATACCTCGTTGTTCTCTTTCCTATTGTTTATAACTATCCGTTCGAAAACGATTATTTACACTCTCATTTTGCGGCGGTCGACTATATCCCGGTAAGCACCAAAGTTGTAGAAACGAGGCAGCCGGGGGCCTATACCGTGCGTGATGCCAAAGCACGCCCCCTTTTCTACCTCCAATTCAAGGCGTCTGACATAGCACAGTGGATTCAGGATCCCGTTTTGCTAGTGGGCCTGGCCGTTGCCTTTATTTTCTCACTGATATGGGTTAATCTCATTGCCGCGGCTATCGCGAAAAGAAAGAAGCCGATCTACGGCTTGCTGATCGTTCTCGGAGTGATTGCCTTGATAAGATCTCTCACTTATTGGCTCGGTTATCCGTTCCACCTTGGGGATCTGCCTCTGTTTTCCCCGCAGCTATATGCGTCTAGTAAAGTCCTTGCCTCTTTGGGCGACCTTATCCTCAATATACTCTGCACGCTTTGGCTGATCGTTTTTATATTTTCTTATTTCAAGCGATTGCGGTTTTTGTATCCCACGGACAGTAAGATGCGGAACGGCTTCCTTGCTGCTCTGCTGGCAGCGCTGCTTACTTCCTGCGCTTTTTTTCCGGCGGATATGATTCGCAGCCTGGTAATTGATTCAGGAATTTCCTTTGATGTCAGCCATTTCTACAGCATTAATGTTTACACCGTCGTAGGACTTTTTACTATTGCGCTAATTGCCTGTTGTGTTGCTTTCATTATCTACCTGCTCAATATTCAATTTCGCTCTATAGTTCGAAAGCACTGGCTAAGGTACTTGTTGCTGTTAGCTGCTGCAGCTATATTCTTCTTACTCAAATGGAAAGCTGCAGAGGTGTATGAGTATTACGCATTCGGCTGGCTATTCCTCTTCGTCGTATTGCTGGATATTCCGATACTGAGAAAAGCCTCTGGCTTGTTTGCCCCGAGCATGATATTCTGGGCCACCTTTATCGCTGCTTTTGCCACATTCGCCCTTAAGTATTTCAACAGCGCCCGGAAAAGGGACAACCGGCGTCTTTTTGTAGAGCGCCTTGTGAACCAGCGAGACAATGTGATGGAGTATCTTTTTGAAGATATCGGCGTCAAAATAAGCAATGATCCATTGCTGCGCGGCTATCTTGATTCTCCCAATATTGATACACGTCCGGTGATCGATGAGCATCTTGCAACTACTTATCTCCGCGGTCAGCTTAACAGGTATGACTCACGTATTTATCTTTTCAATTCGGTCGGTACACCACTTTATAATAGCGACACCACCAAAATCCCGGAAATTGTGGAGCTGGAAAAGCAAGCACAGCCCGTAAACCGATTCTTATTCTATCGGGAAGACGCACGCGATGCCCATTATTACCTTGCTTCTGTCCCTGTAAAGAACGATTCCGGAGGTCTGCTTGGTTACGTTTTCATAGACATGACCCTAAAGAAGGCCGCCAATGAGTCTGTTTATCCGGAATTGCTTCAGCCGGGGAAGTTCAAAAACGAGATACTTAAAAGCAGTTATAGCTACGGCATTTATGTAAACAAGAGACTGATCACCCAGACAAACGATTATCCCTTTCCCGTTTACCTGCAGACAGATTCTCTGAAGGTAGGAGACTTTAAAGCAGTACGGACAAATGAGTACGTGCAGGTTTGGTACAAGATGGACAACGGCAAAGTGGTCGTTATCCTCCACCGTCATAGCAAGGTGCTCGAAAACATCACTCTATTTTCCTATCTGCTCGGCGTGCTTGTAGTGTTCGCATTAGTCGCGCTTGTATTGCGCCTTTTCTTCCGTTATATTCTTCTTGACATTGAACTGAAGAGAGTGTTGCAGCTTACTTTGCGGAAACGCATCCATCTGGCCATGCTCGGTGTAGTGCTCGTTTCATTTTTGATAATAGGCGCAGTGACTATCTGGTTTTTTATAAACAACTACAACGATACGAATAAGGAGAAGTTGCAATCTTCCATGCAGATTTTGGAACGCTCTGTTCAGCAATACCTGAAAGATCAGAATATATCGCCGGACGAATTCTCTTTTGATATAGAAACAGACCAGCCGAAATTTAAAGCGTTCATTAATAGCCTTGCAAACAGCCAGGGAATTGACATCAACGTTTACAACTCGTATGGCACATTGAAAGCCACTTCGCAGGAGGATATTTATAACAAATCCATTCTGGCCCGCATTATGACGCCGGAAGCCTATTACAGACTCTACCTCGAAGGAAGGACGCTATGGGTACAAAACGAACAGATCGGCAAACTGAAATACCTGTCATGTTATGTTCCGTTAAGAGATGAGTCAGGAGAAACGCTCGGATACATCAATGTTCCATTTTTCGCGTCTCAAAAAGAGCTGAGCTACCAGATCTCGAACGTGCTCGTAGCGCTCATCAACCTTTATGCATTTGTCTTTCTGCTTTCAAGCCTGCTGGCAGTGCTGATCACCAACTGGCTGACACGCACGCTGCATGTTATTATTAGCAAGTTTGAAAGATTTAACCTGCAAAAGAATGAATTGCTGGAGTGGAAGCACGATGACGAAATTGGTATGCTTATAAAGGAGTATAATAAAATGGTGATGAAGGTTGAGGAAAATGCAACGCTGCTGGCACAAAGTGAAAGAGAATCGGCCTGGCGGGAGATGGCACGGCAGGTTGCGCATGAGATCAAAAACCCACTCACGCCAATGAAGTTGAACATCCAGTACCTCCAACAGGCGTTGAAGAACAACCATCCCAACGCCCGGCAACTGACTGAGAATGTTGCGGAGTCCTTAATTGAACAAATCGATAATCTTTCCCACATCGCTTCGGCATTTTCAGACTTTGCGAAGATGCCGGAGGCGCTGCCGGAAGAAGTGGACCTCAACGAGCTTTTGTTTAACGCGACAGAGCTTTATCTAAACAATACAAGTCTTCACGTAAACTTTGAGCATGCAGCAAAAGAGCTAATTGTTTATGCAGACAGAAGCCAGCTGCTGCGGGTGGTTACTAATCTTTTACAGAACGCGGTAGAGGCAATACCTGAAGACAGAGAAGGCATTATTACAGTAAGTCTTACTGAGGAACATGATCAGGCGAAGATTACCGTAGCAGACAATGGCAATGGCATACCGGAAGATGTGCAGGATAAAATCTTTGAGCCGTATTTTACTACGAAAGGTTCCGGTACTGGTCTCGGCCTTGCTATGACGAAACGGATCATAGAATTCTGGAAGGGCAAAATCACATTTAAGACAAGGGCAAATGAAGGGACGAAGTTCTTTATAGAGTTGCCGATTGTTAAAAGCGAGGAAGATCTTTCTTCGTAAATTGGAGGACGGAACAGACAGACACTAATCACCATACATTCACTTCCCGCTCCAGTTCTATTTCAAACCTATCCTTAACAGACTTCACTATTTTTTCTGAAAGCTGCCAGATATCATTTCCTTTAGCAGCACCGAAGTTTACCAATACCAGCGCCTGCTTTTCATGCACTCCAACTTCTCCATCTTTATATCCTTTCCACCCTGTGTGTTCTATCAGCCATCCCGCAGGAACTTTAATCATGTCGTAGTTTGCTGGATAAGAAGGAATACCAGGATAATGCTCCTTTAGCTTTTCGAAGTGCACTCTATCAATAGTCGGGTTCTTGAAAAAGCTTCCGGCGTTTCCGATCTTTTTAGGGTCTGGTAATTTACTGCTTCGTATAGCGATCACAGCATCTGAAACAGACTTAATATCAGGCGTTGACGCTCCCATTAGTTCCAGTTGCTGCTGAATGGCGCCATAGCTCGTGTTAGGGCAATGAATTTTATCGAGTTTGAAAGTTACAGATGTAATAATAACCTTGTCTTTCAGCTCATGTTTGAAAATGCTGTCGCGATAGCCAAATCGGCAATCGCTGTTTTTAAGACTAATGAACTCATTCGCTTGCCAGTGCCATGCAACCACTTCATCTATCCGGTCTTTCACTTCTACACCATACGCTCCTATGTTCTGCATGGGAGCAGCACCCACACATCCCGGAATCAGCGAAAGGTTTTCCAGACCCCCGAGGTTTTGCTGTATAGAGAACATAACCAGTTCATGCCAGACTTCCCCTGCTTTTACTTCCAGCCATACATGCGTATCGTTTTCCTCAGCAACGGTTATCCCTTTTAGTTCATTTTTTATAACCAGTCCATCTACTGCTTTTGTCAGCAATATATTGCTGCCACCGCCGAGCGTTTTTTTGCGTTTGAATCTGTTTTTCTCGTCTGCGATCTCCCCAATCTGCGTTTCATCAGTAAGAATGGTAAAACATTCCGCAGGGGCATCAATTCCAAAAGTATTATAGGGCTTTAGAGAAATGCTTTGCCAGATATTCATGCCTTGAAAGTATGTAATAATGGAATACGGTCTTTTACCTAACGTTCGTTTTATATTTTTCCGCTTAGGGGACTCTACGGAACAACAAGAAAAACGAACTATGTTTCGCTTTCCCTGTTGTCTTGCTCTAGCCTGCCAAATGATAGCTCATTTCCGAAGTATCCTCCGGAGTTAAAGTAATTATTTGCTTCGTTTCTCCTCCCAGAAGCGAAGGCCCAGCCCCGGCACTTCGGTGATCCTTACTTCTCCGTTTTGTATCTGCAACCCCTCAGCAACATCCTCCTTGAGAAGCAGGGTGCCGTCCATATCAGCCTCTTGCACGAGCGGCAGCAACTGGGCAACGGCCGCACTGCCAACTGTGCTTTCATTCATCGATCCAAGCATTGTATTCAGTCCCAGCTTTCTCGCCTCTGTTATCATTCTCAGCGCCGGAGTAATACCACCGCATTTTGTGAGCTTGATATTGATGCCGTGAAAGCCGTCAGCACACCTTTGCACATCGCTTTCTATAACGCAGCTTTCATCTGCAAACAAAGGAATACGGGAAATTTGCTTCAATTCTTTCATCGCTTCCCATTCCGTTCTTGCCAGCGGCTGCTCAACCATCGTTACCCCCAGTTTTTCGAGCTCGGGCAACAGGCCCTTTATATCATCGAAGCTAAACGCTTCATTCGCATCTATTCTAAGAGGTTTGTCCGTATGGTTTCTTAAAGCAATTAGAAGATCAACATCTTCGGCGGTTTGCATCTTTATCTTGTAAATAGGTGCAGGATGTGCCTGCATCTTTGCCACCATCTTCTCGGCCGTGTCGATGCCAATGGTGTAATCGGTGGCTGGCAAATTAGCTCTGTTTAGTCCAAGTACACGATACAAGGGCTGTCGCCTTAATTGGGCAAACAAATCCCATCCTGCGATGTCAAGGGCAGCAATTAAAAAGTTCTGATCGGGTAAAAGATGCTCCAGGAAATGCCAGAAGCGTTGAGGGTCGGTGAGGGCATAACGCGCAATTAGCTGCTTTTTCATTTCCAGCATTTCTATCATCCCTTCAACAGTTGCATTGTAATATTTAATGGCGGGCGCTTCCCCCAAGCCAGTCAGATTGCCCAATCCTAAAGATACGATCAGTGTCGGCTGATGGGTCTTGGTGCCTTTTGAGATAGTGAACGGATATTCAAACGCCAGTTCAAACGGAAAGTATTTAACCATTAACATTCGATAAAATTGAGACTATTTTTGCTCACCGAAAACTTTCTTCATGCCTAAAGTACCTTTCTGGGTTTTTATTGTACTCGCCATGTTGTACTTCACCGCCGCTCGCGTGGACGTGATGGACGTAGATGCAGCACAATATGCAGAAATGAGCCGTGAAATGGCACAAACCGGAAGCTATCTGCAGGTGTACGACCGGGACAAGGACTATCTGGACAAGCCGCCTTTTCTTTTTTGGGTAAGCGCTGCCAGCATGACGGTCTTCGGCGTCAATAACTTCGCCTACAAGCTTCCTTCCATTCTCTTTGCCATCTGGGCGCTCTTTGCAACCTACCGACTTGCACGACTTCTCTATGATGAACGAACAGGAAGGATGGCGGCTCTCATTCTGGGTTGCTGCCAGGGAATGTTCTTGATGACAAACGACATACGAACGGACACGATCTTAATGAGCTGGACGATCACTGCTATCTGGCTGATAAAAGAGTGGGATATAACAAAGAAGCTTTATTACCTGCTGTTTGGAGCTGCTGCTGTTGCTTTTGGCATGATGACAAAGGGGCCGATAGCCCTGATGGTTCCTGTGTTTTGCTTTGCCTCGGATTGGGCGCTGAAAAGGGAATGGAAGAAGTTCATACAACCATCATATCTGCTGGCGTTGCTGGTAATAGCGGTGTTACTGATCCCCATGTGTATCGGCTTGTACCAGCAGTACGACCTTCACCCCGAGAAAGTGATAGATGGAGAAACCGGCACCTCGGGACTCAGATTCTTTTTCTGGACGCAAAGCTTCGGAAGAATAACAGGTGAAAACACCTGGGACAACGGTGCACCATTCAGCTTCCTTTTCGAGAACATGCTATGGTCTTTCCTTCCGTGGATTTTGCTTTTTGTTGTAGCGCTGGTATTAAATACCGTTCAGTTATTCCAACAAAAGCTAAGACTAAAGCCGCAACAGGAGTGGATCACTACGGGAGGTTTTCTGCTCACTTACTGTTCATTGGCCTCTTCTCATTATCAATTACCGCATTACATCTTTGTTGCTTTCCCTTTAGCTGCGATAATGGTAGCAAAGCTTCTGAAAGATTTGTTTGAGGGAAGGTATCGTGGCCTTTGCAAAGCGATGAACGGCGTGCAAATAGTAATCAGTGTGCTATTACTGATTGCGGCGCTGCTTACGTTCACAGTTGTTTTCAAGGGCGAGGCGTGGACTTATATCGTATGGGCTGCTGGGGCTGTGCTTTGGTGCTGGCTGGCCTTTTCAAAGAACGTAAGAAGCAAAATGCTTTGGCTGAGCGCAACAGCGATCATTATTGCCAACATCTTCATGACTAATCACTTTTATTATAACCTGTTGAAATACCAGGCTGGGTCACAATTAGGAAGGATCATAGAACGCGAAAATATTCCTGCTGCGAGAATAAAAATAGTGGAGGTACAAGACCCGTTTAATTCCTTAAGCTTCTATGCCAAACGGGTAATCAAGAGATCGGATACATTGCCAGACCTGCGTTCTGGAGACTACCTGGTCACAAGTAAAGACTGCCTACAGGATATTACAGAGAAAGGCCTCACGGTAAACATTATAGACCGTTGCCAATATTTTAAAGTAAGCGAGCTTACTTCTCAATTTATCAATCCACGTACACGCACTGACGCTTTAAGGCTTTGTTATTTGATAAGAATAGAGTAGAAAAAAGGGAAGAAAGGGTGCGTAGGTGTCAATGAGTTAGAATTGAAATAAGCAGCTTTGTAATTCTTATCGGAGTTCGCGTTTGCTTATCTAAATTAATGTCAATTCTTCGCAAGTAAAGGCGGTAATTGAAGTAATGTCTGTAAACTGAAATTTCATAGGGTAAGACTGTTGTCGAGTCAGATAAGAAAATAATTTCTCCTGCTTTGTTATATTTAAAACGTCCATGATAGTACCCACATATTTTTGAGCTGCCTGAATTATCAAAGTGATAGATAGTCACTAGTTTATCCTTTAATCTCTGAAAGCCAAATAGTGAGAACTTCCTTTTGGTTCGGTCTGTAGTTAATAGTACTTTCCCATTTCCCTTAAAAACTTCCATATCATCAAATGACCGTTTAGCGAATACAAAGCGATCGAAAATGGAATATAACGCTAATACCCACGCGGTATCTGGTTCATGATAGTCTTTAAAATAAGAAATACTATACGCATCTGAAAGTTGTTGGTCTTTGAAATTCAGAATCAACACATCAGAAAGCGTATCAAACTGATGGTTGCTCATGTTTTCCTGGATCAACATGTATGCTATTTCCGTGTCTCTAAAACGTAATCTTTTTTCGGTAATTATCCTCTGAAGTAAAAGGCGGTTGTCAATTTTCTGCTCCGTAACAGCAACCTCCTGTAAGCTATACACTTTCGTAGTGTCCTGCAGTCGCTGACCAAACAATACTTCCGGAATGAGTAGCCAGGGCAATAAGATTGCCCCGGCTAAAATTAAAGAATTAGAAAACCTCATGGGTTACCAGCATTATGCGACCGTTCACCGGCGCCTTGAACAGCGCGTCCGCCTTCCCAGACGCTCCCGTCGTCACTCCACCCGTCTACAACGAAGCCATATGCATCAGCAGAAGCAATTTTAACCGCTCTCCAAACTCGGCCAAAAACGCTCGTACTCTTGCCTGCTTCGTTTTCGTCGTAATTACTATACCAGTAATTATAGCTATGCTTTGTAATACTGCAAATAGCAAGCATAGCGCCTCCATCCGAACAATTGTAGTCCTCATCAATTGATACTGAATAATTCGAAGTTACCCAGTCTTCTAGAGAATCTACTGACTGATTAAGTTCTGAAGGTGTATATTCATTTGTTCCCGCGGCATAGAATAAGTCAGATAATCTGTTGAGAAAAACAACCATATTATCACTTATAGTACCTTGGTCGGCTAAAAACTGACTATTAAAATTACCTTCAGTTGTCCTGTCACTCCAGTTTTTCACTGAATCTACGGAAATAAGAAAATCAGCTAATGAAGGATTATACAATCCCCAAAATACTCGTCTATATAAGTTAAAGCTAACGCATGACGGCTAGAGTCATCCATCTCAGCAGCATTATTTGAATCCATCCATAAAAGAAAATTGTTGTGAGATATACCAAATTGATCAAAGTCAAATTCATCAACTCCCCGTAGCGCGCTTTTAGGGTTGCTATTCAAATTTGTAGGTTCGCTCCCCTTTTTACAACTAAACGTAAAGAATAAAATGATTGAAGCCAATCCAATTACAAGCTTTTTCATGTATAAAGTTTTTTATGCTTCCTCCATTTAACAAGGGCTTTCGGAAGGCTTGGTTACTCCCTATGAACAACTGCCACAACATTCAAGTTTTTCTGTTTGCCTTAAAATAAATATATCAATTCAACTTGCATGTTCAGATATGTTCACAGTTCAAATTTTGTCGTAATCTATGTGAAATCCCAGAAACTTTGTCTCTTTTCTAGAAACTTTGTCTCTTTTCTAAAGCTTTTTACTTTCTCTGAAATTTTTTATCTTGCAATATCACCTGTAAGCATCGTTACACAATGGTAGGCGCTAAAATTAAATTTTTCCGAACCATGCGCGGACTTTCGATAGAAGAGCTCGCACGAAAAGTCAATCTTTCAAAAGCTGTCATCAGTCGTATAGAAAACGGAGAACGGCAACTGAAGACCGAGGAAGAAATCGCGCTATTTGCGCAAACTTTGGAAATACCGGAAGAATTTATCGCCACGGCCCAGCCATTCTTTGTCAACATTAATAATAGCCATAGTAATAGTGTCGGCTTCGTTTCAATTCCAAAAGAAGTGCTTGAACAAATGAATGCCAAAGATGAACTTATCCGTCACCTGATAGAGAAACTGAAATGACATCCTTGATTCAGTTAGCTTGTCTTTCGTTTCTTTTCAACTAATTATTCTCTAAACTGATTCAGAAAGTAAGTGCGTCCGTCTTCCTGAAGAATCAGGTGGTTATCCTTCATGCTAACCTGAAACAGACGTATTGACTTGCCGTTGCAGTAAAAAATGTTGTTTTCAAATCTGTTGATCTTCCAGGATGGACTTCCTTGTGGGTCCTTTCCTCCTGAGATATAGCCTATATTGCCCTGCGGATCGGGTCGGTCAAAGATCATCACTGTCTTAATGCGGTTGCTCAGGTCCAGCTCTTTGATGGTTTTGTCGCTGGTGCCTTTATACACTTTCCATTTACCTATCATATTCCTGATGTCTGCTACCGGTTGTGCGTCAGGTTCGTCCGGCAACTCAGTGGTTGCCGTAGGGGTGTAGGGGCGGAAGACGTAGTTGGCTTCATCATCGGAGAGCACCAGCCGTTGGGAACCACGATGCTCAATATTAAAGAGCCGGGAACCCATATCGAGGCTACCATTTTCTATTTTATAAGTGCCACGATAGATAAATCCTCCTTTTTTGAGCCAGGTATACTCATTGCCGGACAAAAAGCCAATCTTGATAGTGTCGCCAAACGGAATGACGTTTCCGCTCTTGTCGGACCGCTGCACTTCGCGCCAGTTACCGGAAAGAGTATTACTTTGCGCAGAGCAATTCATGGCACAGAAGACAGCTGAAAGGAGTAAGAAATATTTCATTATGTTGTTTTTTAAAGGCTGAGTAAAGCTTTAAGAGTTTTTTGCAATATATATCAATTTTATGCCAGCACATCAATTGAATATCACGCTGATACAATCAGATATTTTTTGGGAAGACAAAGAGGCTAATCTGCGCCAATATGAAGATTACATCGGTAAGATAGATGCGCAGAGGGAAGTGGTGGTATTGCCGGAGATGTTCAGCACAGGCTTTAGCATGGCTCCGGAAAGACTTGCTGAAAAGATGGATGGCCCTTCCGTACAGTGGATGAAGGATATGGCGGCAAAGAATCGCTGCATCCTTGCCGGCAGCCTTATTATAGAAGATGAAGGTCATTATTTCAACCGGCTGATATGGATGCAACCAGACGGACAATATGGCTTTTATGACAAAAGACATTTGTTCGGATATGGCGAGGAAGATAAGCACTACGAGCCGGGGAGCAGGAAATTGATCACAAGTGTAAAGGGGTGGAAAATATGTCCAATGGTATGCTATGATCTGCGGTTCCCGGTCTGGGCAAGAAATCATCCTGATAATGGCTACGATGTGCTGTTGTATGCCGCTAACTGGCCTGCCCGCCGCTCGCTGGCCTGGAAAACGCTACTACAGGCGAGGGCTATTGAAAACCAAAGCTACGTGGTAGGGGTGAATAGGATAGGAAAGGATGCCAACGATATTGAATATACCGGTGACAGCAGCGTGTTTGGTCCGCTAGGCGAAAAGCTTTTTCAGCAGGAAGGAGGCGTAGCCCTGCAAACAATAACTCTTGAAAAAAGTGTACTGGAGCAGACGCGTAGCAATTTCCCTTTTCTGAAGGATGCAGATAATTTTCTTATCCTCTAAGCTTATGCCATTATTTCGACAACCGTTACTGAAGGTTCAAAAATGATCTTTGCTTTAACGGAGTTGGAAATAAGGCAAGCTGCCTCCGATTTTTGTAGCACTTTATTTGCCTTTTCCTGATCCTCACCAGAGGTGATGGTAAGCTTTGGAGACAAAGTGATCTCACTGATCATGTATTTGCCATCCACTATCTCTAGTTTGCCGGATGCATTGCTGGTAAAGGCAGTGAAGGGCAGCTTTGTGTTTTCCGCAATGGCGAGGAAGGTGGTCATCAGGCAGCTGTTTACCGCCGCCACCAGCAAATGTTCCGGCGACCAGATACCCGCAATGCCCTTGGGAAACTCCGGCGGCGTAGCCACGTCAATAGTATCGTTCAGCTCTTTACTGCTCATTATGCCGAAACGGCCACGCTTCCAGTTCACGCTCATGTGGTAGAAATGTTCCTGCGCCATATTTATGAGGTTTTGATGCCAAAGGTGGTGCGGTGATTTATGAAAATAAATGACTTAAGTCATTCTTTTTACTAATGCCTGTTTGTTGCAACAACGCTGAGCAGACACACAAATTATCAGGCTAGTGCCGATCGTTACAATCAAGAATATCTGCGTTCCATCTCCCGCGGTTGGGCTGAGAATAAAGCCGCAACCACGCAAAAAAGGCAAGCCCTTAAGGGAAAAGCGTAGACCGTAGGGAAAACTGTAAATCTTATACGGTCACTGTAAACCCATCAGGGAAAGCTGTAAACCCTTGCCGGATCGTGTTTAGGCCGGGTTGCATGGTGCAAAATCTTAAGTGGGACGCAAATGGCTGACTGAAACGAAGAAGATGGGAATACATTTAGATCGGCAGCCTGACCGGAATCTGCTAAAGAAATACTAAAAAAAAGAATCAATAGCACTCCCATCAATTTCAGCACGGTTTATGATTCATTTATGGTAACTTCAATAACGCAAACAGTTGAGGATGAGTGTCATGAACAATAATTTCAATTTTACGGTTAAGGTTGCCGGTGAGCACTACGGAGGAGAATTCAACTACGCGAAGAATGGTGTAGAAATGGTGAAACTTACCTTTCGTCGACTACCCGCGAAAAGCAGGAACGGCTGCGATCAGACACGCTATTTACGTAATGTAAGAGGACAATGGATGTTTTGGGATTTTAAACGTCACGCTCCAAGGCCGCTTCACAAACAAGACCATGCCGCCTATGCAGTATTCCGCGAAGCTTACGGTTTGTCGTTGCTCAATGAGGCATGACATACCAGTGCTGCTTTAACGAGGTTTACGCCTGGCTACTTGTTCGCTTCTGTGAAATGAAATGATGGCAGGTTTTTGATGCCCGCCTCCCTCTATTCCGGCACTCTGCTTTCATTTTCCTACTTTTGCGCGCAATAAATCACGCTCATGTGGCATCGCATCGCCGCCTTTATCATTAAGTTCCGGGTTTTTTTGTTGGTCTTACTGCTTGTCGTCACCGGCATCATGGGGTGGTATGCATCGAAGGTGGAGCTGAGCTATGAGTTCACCAGTGCAATTCCTACCGACAATCCCAAATACATCGCCTACCAAAATTTTCGAAAAGAGTTTGGCGAGGATGGCAACCTTATGGTGATCGGTGTGCAGACTGATAAGTTTTTCGATCCCTCTTTTTTTAATAACTACGCAGCCCTGGTTAGCAAACTTGAAAAAGTAAGAGCGGTTGAAAACGTGTTGAGCATTCCGGGCGCTATCAGCCTTGTAAAAGACACTGTTTCCGGCAAATTGAAGGTGGTAAAGATCATGGGGGACCAGCCGGTACAGAACACCGATAGTATTCGGAGTGTTTTTTACAATCTGCCGTTCTACAAAGGTTTCCTTTACAACAGCAATACCAACGCCTATCTAATGGCTGTACGGATTGACAAGCAGGTACTGAATTCCAAAAATAGAACCGGCGTAGTAAAGGAAATCCTGAACCTGAGCGATTCATTTGGCGAGGCGCATCATATACAGATGCACTACTCCGGCCTGCCGCTGATACGTACTATGATGGCTACGCAGGTGCAGAGTGAGATGCGGCTATTCCTGATCTTATCATTCGTGCTTACCGCCATCATCCTTGCCTTATTCTTCCGCTCCTTTATGGCAGTACTTGCGTCTATGCTGGTGGTGGCTACTGGTGTGGTTTGGTCTTTAGGCACCATAGTATTGCTGGGCTATAAAATTACGCTGCTTACAGCGCTGATCCCTCCGCTGATTGTGGTGATCGGTATTCCCAACTGTGTGTACCTGCTCAATAAATATCATGCTGAGTACAATACTCATGGCAACAAAATGAAAGCCCTGATGCGGATGGTAGACAGGATGGGTATCGTTACCCTGTTCACCAACCTTACTGCTGCCATTGGCTTCGGTGTCTTCTTTTTTACGAAGAGCGCTATTCTGAAGGAGTTTGGTCTTGTTGCCGGTATCAACATCATAGCCATCTTTGCCATCTCGCTTATCTTCATTCCTTCTTTATTTAGCTTCCTGCCGCCCCCTAAAGGTCGACACACGAGTTATCTGGAGAGCAAATGGATGGATAATCTGCTTACCACCATTACCAATTGGGTGTTTGAGCACCGCACATGGATTTACGTTTTTACCATCATCATTTGCATTGTGTCCGTAATCGGCGTTAGCCGGTTGAACAGCGTTGGTCATATTGTAGATGACCTTCCAAAGGATGACGTCGTTTACCAGGATCTGAAGTTCTTCGAAAACAACTTTCGGGGAGTGATGCCACTGGAAATAGTGATAGATACGAAGCGTAAAAATGGCGCTATCTCTCTTCCTGTTCTGGGGAAAATGGATCAGCTGACCAAATATCTGAAACGCTTTCCTGAGATCGGTCATGCATTGTCCATAAATGAAGGAATCAAATTCGCGAGGCAGGCATACTATGATGGCGACAGCACCAGCTACGCTTTGCCCAACATGTTTGACGCGGCATTCATACAGCCCTACCTGAGGACGCAGGGAGATAAGAACAGCATGTTTAGCAAGCTGATCTCAGCTTTCATGGATAGCACCAGGCAGAAAACACGCATTAGCATTAACATGGCGGACGTTGGCAGCAAGCGATTGCCCGTACTGCTGGACAGTATCCGTCCGAAGACGTATCAGCTTTTCGACACGACTAAATATCATGTAACCTTCACCGGTACAAGCATCGTATTTCTTGAAGGGAGTAAATTCATTATCAATAGCCTTCGCGATAGCCTGATCCTCGCCTTCATCATGATCTTTGGCTGTATGATCTTTCTCTTCCGTTCCTGGAGGATATTATTGATCTCTGTAGTTATCAACGTCGTCCCACTTTTGATCACTGCTGGTATTATGGGCTGGGCTGGTATTCCTATTAAGCCTTCTACCGTTCTTGTGTTCAGTGTAGCCCTGGGTATCACTATTGACGTTACCATCCGGTTTTTGGTGAACTTTAAACAGGAGTTGTCAAGACATGATGACAATATAGCAGCAACCGTTAAGCGTACTATTCACGACACCGGCTTGAGCATTATTTACACCTCTCTTATTCTCATTGCCGGCTTCGGTGTCTTCGCTTTGTCGGAGTTCGACGGGACCAAATCCCTCGGATACCTTACGTCCCTTACGCTTTTACTGGCCATGATCACCAACCTTACTTTACAGCCTGCTTTACTGTTATGGATAGATAGAAGCAAGCAGAAAAAGATTGATACTGAATGGCTTACAAAAGATGAGCCTGAAGAAACAAAAGCTTGACCTTAAAATATTAATTTTGGTGCGTAAATCAGAAAAGATTCACATGCACTTCGACAAGATTAAGAACAAAGGACAGGCACGGCTATTCAAGAATGACTACATGGAGATGATGACTAAAACGCATCCCATAGTGATCTATAGTATCTATTTCCCAATCATCGCTTTAATGCTTTACTACGGAACTGCTTATAAGGGAGTGGGCGTAGGAAAAGAGATTTTACTGTTTATTGGCGGTGCATTATTCTGGAGCTTCTTTGAGTACTTAATGCATCGATACTTATTTCATTTTGTGGCGGAAAGTGAACGGGCGCAAAAATTTATTTATACCATGCACGGCGTACACCACGAATACCCCCGGGATAAAGAGCGTCTGTTTATGCCGCCTGTGCCGAGCCTTATCATCGCTTCACTGATATTCCTTGTTATGCATTCGCTGATGGGCTGGAATGCGCTCGCGTTCTTTCCCGGTTTTGTCTTTGGCTATGTTATGTACGGCACAATGCATTTTGCGATACACGCCTTTGCGCCACCTAGATTTTTGAAGGCCTTATGGCGTAACCACCATTTACATCACTATAAGCATCCTGAAAAGGGATTTGGCGTTAGTTCTGTATTGTGGGATCTTATTTTCAAAACTGTGCCTAAGAAAGAGGAGGCATAACAATTATTAAGGAGCAGCAGGTAGCTGTTCTTTTCTTTACAGCTCTGATAGTATTACTTCTATCTCTGATAGTATCATCGCTGTTGCACCCCAGATAATGGAGCCATCTATTAGTTGATAGGCATTCACCTTCCGTACAAAGCTCTTATCTGCAGGAGACGTTACTGTTGCTATAGTTTTCCTTTCGGTAGAGAGAATATCCTTTACAGGCACTTCTATTACACGCGCTACCTCATCATGACTTAAATTGTACTCAGGCTTTTTTTCCGCGTAGGCAATGAAAGGATAAACCAGGAAGTTGCTCACGGGAATATATAGATGAGTGAGCGGCCCTAAAATAGTGACATCGGAAGACATAATGCCTACTTCTTCCTGCGCTTCACGCAACGCCGTTGCCCGCAAGTTGGCATCCGTTGGCTCCTGTCTGCCACCGGGAAAACTAATTTGTCCGCTATGTGCATGGCCATCCTCAGTCCGTTTGATCAGAAGCAAATGCAGTTCGTCCTTTTTAGGGAAAAGCAAGCTTAAGACAGCGCTCGGCCTTGCATTTTCCGGGATTTCAAACGGCATCGCCTTTACTCTTGCCATCATCCGCTCATGCGCCTTTTCGCCGGGAAGTGGCTGTTGCAACCGCTCCTTCAATGACGAGATGGCTTTCGTGTAATGAACTGCTTCCAAATTGATCCCAAACTATAGTAGTTCACTAATTGCGGCTGCAAGCTCTGTGCGCGTAATCGGCGTACCCTTCACCTTATTATACCCTTTAGCATCAATTAAAAACTGATCACGAACAATTTTTATCAGCTGGCCGTTATTAATCTCAGGGATAAGTACCTTTTTGAAGTTGTGCAGCATGCTGCCAAGGTTTTTAGGGAATGGGCGGACGTAACGCAGATGTGCGTGAGATACCGCCTTTCCCTGTGCCTGTAATTCTGCAACTGCGCTTTTTATCGCGCCATATGTGGAGCCCCAGCCAAGTACTAAGACATCTCCTTGCTCAGGACCGCTATCCAGTGTCTGAAGCGGAATATAGTCTGCTATCCTGTCCACTTTTTCCTGGCGAATCTTCACCATGTGCTGGTGATTATCGGGATCATAGGAGACGTTTCCTGTGATGTCTTCCTTCTCCAGTCCACCGATACGGTGCTCCAGTCCTTTCGTGCCCGGCACTGCCCATGGGCGAACCAGTTTCTCATCTCTCAGATAAGGCAAGAACTTCTCCTCATCAGTGCCCAGTCCCTTTTTGAACTGCACTTCAATAGGCTTTAAGTCTGCGCTATTTGGAAAGCACCAGGGCTCTGCACCATTTGCAATGTAGCCATCGCTCAGGAAGATCACAGGCGTCATGTGTTGTACGGCGATTCTCACAGCCTCGTACACAGCCTCAAAACAGTCGCTCGGTGTACTTGAGGCAACTACCGGCATCGGACATTCCCCATTCCGTCCATAGTAGGCCTGAAGCAGATCACTTTGCTCCGTCTTTGTAGGTAAACCGGTAGAAGGTCCACCACGTTGGATATTGACGATTACCAAGGGTATTTCGAGCATTACGGCGAGGCCTATTGCTTCCGTTTTCAAGGCCATTCCGGGCCCGGAAGTAGTGGTAACGCCGAGGCTGCCTCCGTAAGAGGCTCCAATGGCAGCAGTGATGCCTGCTATCTCATCCTCTGCCTGGAAGGTGCGGATATTAAAATTCTTATGACGGGCCAGTTCATGTAAAATATCAGAAGCCGGGGTGATGGGATAAGTACCGAGGAACATAGGGAGACCAGCCTTGTTCGCTGCTGCGATCAGCCCGTATGCCAAAGCAGTGTTACCTGTGATACTGCGGTATTTTCCTGCAGGAAGTTTTGCCTTTTCAACCTTGTATCTCGATGCAAAGGCCTCTACAGTGTCGCCATAATTATAGCCAGCTTGCAGCACTTTTACGTTGCTTTCGAGTATTTCCGGTTTCTTACTGAACTTTTCATGAAGAAAATTGATTGTATTCTTCATGTCTCGATTATACAGCCAATAGAGAAAGCCAAGCACAAACATGTTCTTTGCGCGATCTTTTTCTTTTGTACCAAGCTGAACATCTTTGAGCGCCTCTCGGGTGAGCTTGGAGATATCCATCTTATGGAGCTCATATCCGATTAAAGAGCCGTCTTCTAAAGGATTGATACCGGCAGGGTAATTGGAAAGCCGAAGATTTTTTGCATCAAAGCCGTCCGTGTTGGCAATGATGATTCCGCCTGGCTTCAAAGAGCGAAGGTTCACTTTCAGTGCAGCAGCATTCATTGCTACCAGCACATCACAAACATCACCGGGAGTAAAAACACGCTGACTTGAGAAGTGGATTTGATAGCCACTTACACCCGGAACAGTACCCTGGGGTGCACGGATCTCAGCCGGAAAATCGGGAAAGGTAGAAAGGTCATTACCAATAAGAGCAGTATTATTTGTGAATTGCGAGCCTGTAAGCTGCATACCATCACCACTATCACCTGCAAATTTTATTACAACATCCTCAACAACCTGAGTAGGAACAGACATAATCGAAATGTAAAAACAGTAAAAGAGCTATAAAAGCAGCGCAAAGTTAGGCATTTTGAATAGCAACTATATTTTTAGGCAGTCGTTCTTTACAGAGCAATTGTTAAGATTTCTGATACTTAAATGCAGTTTTGGCTTTGAATGGCATAGTTTTTAAACTTTTGAGATCAATCAATGATATTCACTATGAAAAAGACAGTAGAAATCTGGAAGTACAAAATGGTGTTCATATTCTTTTTATTAATGAACACTTTTGTGGCAATGGCTCAGGACGGTGGAACGGGTAGCGGCGACGCAGGCGGTGCAAGCGTAACAGTAAGTAAGACAACATCTTCTTCTACTACAACTCAGGACTGGTATACGCAGCCATGGGTATGGATCGTAGGGGCGATAGTGTTTATCCTTTTGCTGATAGCGCTTATTGGTGGCAACAGCCGTAGCAGAACCGAAGTACATCGCACTGTAGTGCATAAAGATGCTGACTAATGGTTTAGAGAAAAGATGAAGATGAGGCTGTACCAATATGATTGGTGCAGTCTCTTTTTTTTTGAACGACAACATTCTGTCTTACAGTTTGTTTGAAGGAGCCTTTCTTCGGCAGCTAGCTTTTTACCCTTTTTATTTTGATAACAGCTGTTTTACCAATTGAGTTGTAAGCGACTATCGGATAAGTGATTGCCCCATCCACTAAAACCATGTTGGCGCTGTTAGGGGGCTCATTTCCTTCGTTTTCTGCAATGATCGTAACGGTATTAATAGTGGCGCCTGTGAGCGCGAAATGCAAGATTTTAGGCGTTTTGGCCAGTGTATAGCGTGACAACAGCGGCGTGTTATTCAATAAAACTGAAACTATATCTCCGTCCGCTCGTCCTCCGTCCCATATTTTTATGACTACCGAATCCGACTGCCATTCCAGCACTTTTTCAACACCTGCGGTGATTTTTGCTATCTTTTTTTCAAGTTCATCGGCTTCAATATGCGATTGACTCTGAGTCCGTACCGTATCATACATAAACTTTATTGGCTTTCGTGGTTTCACTGGGCCAGCGAGCGGTTTTGGTTGTATAGCCTCATTTTTAAAGAGGCTTTTTAAGTCATCTGAAACAGGAAAACTGACCGTCCCCTGCCCGCAATAAACATTGCTCACATCATTGCTCGTTATTGCGCCCGTGAATCGTTCATTTCCATCCCCGCCTTCTTTAAACTTCAGCAAAGCATTAACAAGGCAGATAGTTGTATTGCTTTCAAAGCCATGGTTATAGACAATATCTGTTTCCTTAAAGGCAAGAGTCTTATTCGACTTATCGAGCCTCCCGGTAATGGCAGCCTTTACTTCTTTGTTCTCATAAAGGTAGGTGTAAGAATATCCTTTAATATAACCGACGGAGTCTGTGAAAACCAACTTGTAGGTATATGATTCGCCACCTTCTACTCCCAAATATCCGTTCAACCTGGTTTCTTTTGTCTGTGAAAAGGCCAGAATGGGAGAAAAGAGCAACAATAATATGGCCAGCGTTTTAGGATGAGACATTGCATAAAAATACGCAATAATCATGAGCGTTTTTTGTGCGAAAAGGCTGGCTTCCAGAGAACGTTAAACTAACATGTAATCGCCTCGTTTTTCCTTGTTTATAAGGCGTTTTTTCGTTATCTTTGCTTTATAATTTTTAAGCTCACTTTAGAAGCTTTTGCCATGCATCCGGAGGTGGCATTTCCTCACAAAATTGCTCCGGGGAAAACACATTTATGAGCACAGAACAAGAAGTATTACAGGCGCCGACAGTTCCAATCTATGACGCCGGCAGTATTCAGGTGTTAGAAGGTCTGGAAGCAGTGCGCAAACGTCCTGCAATGTACATAGGCGATATTGGTGTGAAAGGGTTACATCACCTTGTGTATGAGGTAGTGGACAACTCGATCGATGAAGCACTGGCTGGCTATTGTACACATATTACCGTTACCATTCATCAGGATAATTCAGTCAGCGTTCAGGATGATGGCCGTGGTATTCCCACCGGCATCCATCCTAAAGAGGGGCGTTCGGCGCTTGAGGTAGTAATGACCGTACTGCATGCGGGCGGTAAATTCGATAAAGATTCTTATAAGGTTTCAGGTGGATTGCACGGGGTAGGTGTATCGTGTGTGAATGCGCTCAGCAAGCACATGAAAACCACCGTTTTTCGGGATGGTAAAATCTTTGAGCAGGAATATAAAAAGGGTATTCCTCAATATCCTGTTCATGAGGTTGGTACAACGGACATTCGTGGTACGTTGCAGCACTTTATTCCTGATGACAGCATTTTTATAACGACAGTTTACAATCGCGAGATTCTTGCAGGTCGCTTGCGGGAGCTGGCTTACCTGAACAAGGGCATCAGGATTGTTTTAATTGATATGCGTGAGCATGGAGAAGATGAAGAAGGCAAAGAGCGTGAAGAATTTTATAGCGAAGGCGGAATAGTAGAGTTTGTGCAAATGCTGGACAGAAACGGTAAACGTGACCCTCTCTTACCACATCCGATCTATGTAGAGGCTTACGATAAAGATTCTAATGTTTCTGTGGATGTTGCGTTGTCTTACAATACTTCCTATAACGAGCACATTTTTTCTTACGTAAACAATATTAATACGATTGAAGGTGGCACTCACGTTGCAGGCTTCCGTCGGTCCATCACCAGGGTTTTTAAAGCTTATGGCGATAAAAATAAATTGTTTGAAAAGGCCAAGGTGGAAATTACCGGCGACGATTTTCGTGAAGGATTGAGCGCTATCATCTCCGTAAAAGTGCCCGAGCCACAGTTTGAAGGACAAACGAAGACAAAGCTTGGCAACAACGATGTGATGGGCGTGGTAGACGTTTCTGTAAGCCGTGTTCTTGAAGCATATCTTGAAGAGCACCCGAAAGAGGCGAAGCTTATTATTGATAAAGTAATTATTGCGGCTCAGGCGCGTGCTGCGGCGCGTAAGGCACGCGAAATGGTGCAGAGAAAGAGTGTACTTACTGGCGGAGGAATGCCGGGAAAGCTTGCTGACTGCTCTGACCGTGATCCTGAACGTTGCGAACTCTACCTTGTAGAGGGGGATTCGGCTGGCGGTACAGCAAAGCAAGGCCGTGACCGTTCTTTCCAGGCAATTCTTCCTTTGAGGGGTAAAATCCTGAATGTAGAGAAAGCACAGGAGTATAAGATATATGAGAACGAGGAAATAAAGAATATGTTCACTGCCCTCGGTGTCACCGTCGGTACGGCAGATGATCCGAAGGCATTGAACTTAGTCAAGCTCCGTTATCATAAGATCATCATCATGACCGATGCCGATGTGGATGGTTCTCACATTGCTACTTTGATCCTTACATTCTTCTTCCGTTATATGAAAGAACTGGTAGAGCAAGGATATGTATATCTGGCGCAGCCACCCCTATATCTCGTGAAAAAAGGAAAGGAGCAGGAGTATGCATGGAATGAAGAACAGCGTAAAGCGCTGATGGTGCAGTTGGGCAATGGTAAGGAAGACAGTGTAAACGTTCAGCGATACAAAGGTCTTGGTGAGATGAATGCAGAACAGTTGTGGGATACTACAATGAACCCTGATACACGTACTTTAAAGCGTGTGACAATTGATAGCGCTGCAGAAGCAGACAGAGTATTTTCTATGCTGATGGGAGATGAAGTAGCTCCGCGAAGAGAGTTTATTGAAACCCATGCGAAGTATGCCAGAATTGATGTTTAACTGAATTGGAAACAGATTTCATAAAGAAGCCTTACAAGAATGTAAGGCTTTTTTCATTCGGTTCTTTTGCGGAAGCAAGGAACCATTTACCCCTATTGAAACGAAAGCGTCATTAATAATCTTTAGAAAAAACTAAATCGAAGATAGTGTTTTTATAAAAACAATATTATCCTTTAGTAAATAAAAAAATCGGGTCTGTGCAACCCGATTTCTTCTTATACACCGCTTTATTATTTCTTTTTAGGTATTTGCTTTGTACGGTCCATTTGCGTCTTCTGAATATCCTCAAGGCGTTGCTGCCATTTCGACTGTTGTACCGGTTTGTTCTTGTTTTCCTGTATCTGCGCGTGTATTTTCTTCTCGTTAATAATATACTTCTGAATAATGAACTGCTGCGTAATGCTGATCATATTAGAGAAGAAGTAGTAAAAGGTCAGTGCCGCTGCCATCTTATTAAAGACTCCGATCAGCAGGAATGGAAACACAAAAGGCATCCATTTCATCATCGGATTGTTAGGATCCTGGGCAGTCATGTTTCTATTGTACAGCGCAAGGAAGAAGCTCGATGCAGTCATTAGCAATGTGAAAAGACTTACATGGTCGCCGTAGAAAGGGATAGTAAATGGCAATTTTGCGATGCTGTCATAGGTTGAAAGATCATTTGCCCATAAAAAGTGCTCCTGTCTTAGCTCGATGGAAGACGGGAAGAAATAGTACATGGCAAAAAGTATAGGCATCTGGAAAAGCGTTGGCAGGCAACCTCCTAAAGGATTGACGCCTGCCGTTCGGAAAAGCTTCATCTGCTCCATTCCAAACTTCTGCTGATCGTCTGCATACTTTGCACGAAGTGCATCAATCTCTGGCTTCAACACTCGCATTTTGGCAGCCGACAGATAGCTTTTATAGGTGAAGAACGAGAGAATCAGCCTGATAATAATCGTCATAAGCATGATGATAACACCATAGTTGCCTATGAAGCGGCTAAGCACATTGAAGATCGGAATGATCAGCCATTTATTAATATACTTAACGAAAGACATAATACCGTAGCCCAGTGGAACCATGTTTTCGAGATCCAGATGATACGACTTAAGAGTGCTATAGTGGTTCGGCCCGATATACCACTTCAGATCAGTCGCCTGTTGGTTACCTGGATTTGCAGCGATGGTGAAGACTGTCTTATTGTGTGCTACGTGGTTGCCCTCAAGTTTGGTAGTAGTATTTATATCAGCATTCGTAAAGCCATTATTGGCGATAATGGTGCTGTTGAAAAAGTGCGTTCTAAAGCCTACCCAGTTTGTCTTTTGCTCCAGCTCTTCTTTTTTATCCTGAGTAACGGTAAAATAGTCGTGATCGCCATTCATAAAGCGATAGTACACCTGGCTGTTAGTGCGTTCGTTAGTGATGTCCTTTTCGGTATGCAGTGTTGTAGTCTCCCAGTGCAGTGGCATGTTGGTGGCCGGCATGCCGACAGTTTGAATGCGGCACTGCATCATGTAATCGTCTTTCGGCAACGAATAGGTGATCATTACCTGTTTGCCTCCTTCAAGGTCTGCAGTGAACACGAGATTCTGAGCGCCGTCCGCACCTGCTGTTTTTTGAGAAGTAAAATAGAGATCAGAAGTCGCGACACTACCATTGTTGATCGGCAGTACGAGGCTCAACTTGTTTCCATCACCATTGAATAAATACAACGGCTTTTGATCATAAGTCTTATAGTCTTTGATCAAGGCGGTGGTTGGATAGCCCCCCTTGGTAGAAAACTGAAGCGCAAGCTTGCTATTTTCCAGCGTCACTGTCTCCGCTTGACCATGGTAGGCAGCCGGTAAACTCTTTTGAAGAGAATCGTTTAAGGTATCAGTTGCATTGATATTTGCCACCTTGCTGCTGTCAATGACGGGTAGCGGATGGGCCTTTGCCAATGCAGTAGAGTCAGCTTTCTTCTTTGCTTCAAATTTGCGTTGTTCACTGCTGTTGTAGAAAACATACGCTATTAACAATGCCGCCAGAAGAGAAAAACCTATAATTTGATTACGATCCATGAAAAATTCAAAATTGCGTGCAAAGGTATCGGAAAATAAGCAGAGTACTTTATATGCCTAACTTATGCAACCGATGTATTATATTTACAGATCTGGTAAAGAGTTGAACTGACCCTGTTATTTTTTGCCTACATGAAGCCCTCACTTTTTATTTACTTAAAACTACTGTATGTTTTCAAAAAAGAGAGACGGAGACAACAGGGCTGCTTATGCTGATAAGGTAAGTATAATAGCCCAGGGGATGCACATAGTCGGAGATCTGGAGTCTGAAGGAGATATTCGGATTGATGGTATAGTGAGTGGCAGTGTGTTTTGTAAATCGAAAGTGGTCGTCATAGCGACAGGAAGGGTGATAGGTGATATACAAGCTGTAAGTGTGGATGTCCATGGTACTGTTTCCGGTAATATTGTAGCAGGTGAATTACTTTGCCTGAAAAGTAACTGCAACATCCAGGGCAACGTTTCTACTGAAAAGCTTCAGATAGAACCAAATGCCATTTTCAATGGTAATTGCACGATGATCTTTGGAGAAAAATCGACCTCGACTGTCGACAGGGCAGGTCTGGTATTGCAGGAAAATTGATTCCCAACAACTCAGACTACTCCGAAAAGTATCTTAGCTCTTCCTCCAAATCCAAAAAAGGATATTGTTGCATTAGAGCTTTTGTCTTCCGTTGGTAGCTCGATTTAAATTGTCGGTGCGCTTCCGTATTAGGAAATCTTGGTTTATGTGTGCGTCCTATTACGATTTCCTGGACCGCCTCCATCACTGTTTTTACTGACGGTGCAATACAGCTTTGTACAAACTGTTCCCATACAAATTTCGTAGCCAGGTAGTTAGGATGGACAAAATCTATATCATAAAAACGGTAGTCTCTTAAAATGTCAATTACCAGTTCATAAGCCGGGAAGTAGAAAGCGCTATCAAAGAGGCTGTTGAGTTCGTGTACCGCTTCTATCAGTCTCGCCTTGCTTCTGTTATTGTCCACCACGCCATCTCTGATGTGCCTTACCGGACTAATGGTAAAAAGAAATTTTGCTTTTGGATTGACAGTAAGAATGTTATTTAGAGCGTCTGATAAAGCTTCAATAATAGAATCAATATCCAACAATTTCTTTTCAAACCACTGCCCGGGTGCCCTATGATTGTTGGTAACAGCCACTCCAGGCTCTTTTAGGTAATATTGAAAAGCGGAGCCAAGTGTAATAATGACCCAATCCGTCTCTTTGATGAAAGCTGTGGCCTGACTCTGGGAATGATTGATTTTTTGTAAAGCCACAGTCTGTTCTACATCAGAAAATCTTGTGTGATGTTCCCAGCTATTCCACAATTCGTTCAGATAAAAAAGATCATGCGTTGTGTAGACCCGTCCGGAAACATAGCTATTTAGAGAATGAGCAACACTCAAAGGATTAAACAGAATTCCATGAGGATTTGACAAGACCCTGAATTTGTTTTGTGCTAATTTTTCTGACATATGCTCCGTAAAGCAGGAACCGATTAGTAGAATTTTATCCGTATAAGTTATCGGAAGCTGTAAAGCTGGAATGTCTAATTTTAGTGTGAGTTGCATTTTTGTTCGATCTGAGACTTGACTATTTGTCGACCTGCATGTGCCGATATGGCACTATCTTTATTATGGTTTAAAAATTGTTTCTCTTATTTCAAAATTACAATTTAGAAGCGTCCGTTTTTAAATTGCTAGCATCGGCACATTTTAAAAAACAACTAAAAGCATTAAGATGAATCCAAACGAATTTCGTAAGTATGCCATCAAACATCATGGTATCAGCAGTTTAACCTTAGACAGTTATTCTTCTTCTCTTATAAAAGGCCCTGTAGCGCTTACTCCCTATATTATCGAGGAGCGTCCTTTAAACGTAGCACAGATGGACGTGTTTTCCCGTTTGATGATGGACAGAATCATTTTTATGGGTGAAGCTATCAATGATCAGGTTGCCAATATTGTAACTGCGCAACTGTTATTCCTCGAAAGTACCGACCGTAACCGTGACGTTCAGATGTATATCAACAGTCCGGGTGGAAGTGTTTATGCAGGTCTTGGTATTTATGACACTATGCAAATCATTAACCCTGACGTTTCGACCATTTGTACTGGTATCGCAGCTTCTATGGCAGCTGTTCTTATGGGGGCAGGAACAAAGGGCAAACGTACAGCACTTAAGCACAGCCGTGTCATGATTCACCAGCCATTAGGAGGTGCGGAAGGACAGGCTAGCGATATAGAGATTACCGCACGGGAAATTGGTAAGCTGAAGAAGGAACTTTATGAGATCATTGCTTATCACTCAGGACAGAAGTATAATAAAGTGGAAAAAGACAGCGACCGGGATTACTGGATGACCGCTCAGGAAGCGAAAGACTATGGAATGGTAGATGAGGTGTTAGAACGGAATCCCAAAAAAGTGATCGATAACAATAATGAAAAATAAAGAAAAGACCGGCGAGAGCCGGTCTTTTTACTTAAAATAGTTGCTTCCCGGATAGTACTCATGGGCTATGCTTCCTCACTGCCGGCCGGTGCATCAAGTAGCCATTTCTTCTCATTCAGGTGTGAAACAGTTACAGGAACATTATAGCTGTTGCTGATAAAAGCCCCTAGTTGCTCTGCTGCAAAGACGGAGCGATGCTGCCCACCCGTACAACCAAAGGACACACTCAAATGGTCGAAGCCTCGCGTGAGGTAATCTTCTATGCTAATAGACACAAGACCGAAAACATGCTCGAGAAACTCCGGCATTCTGGTCTCCTGCTTCAAAAATTCCTGAACAGCCGCATCATGGCCGGTAAGATGTTTGTAGTCCGCATAACGTCCTGGGTTCAGTATGCCGCGACAATCGAAAACGAAACCGCCTCCATGAGTTGACTTATCTTTCGGAATACCATTCTTATACGAAAAGCTGTTGACTGTTATTTCAAGCTTTGCATTCGCAACGGGTTCTGGCTGAGCATACATCTGCTGCATCTCCTTCGACGACAATTTTTCAAGCAAAGACCGCAGTTCAGGATAAGCCGGAATTTGCGGATACTGCGACAGAAAGTCTTCAAGGCTCTTAAGTGCAGGTGCAATACTTGAAACGAAATGCGCCTTTTTCTGCAATAAACCACGGAAGCCGTATGCGCCTAACACTTGCAGCAAACGCAACAGTACAAACTGAGCATAGCTCTTGCGGAAAAGGATTTCGTCCATCCGCGGAACGGGTAATGAATTTAATGTGGCGATATAGCCGTTCAGCAGGTCTTCCTTCCAGGCCTGTGGCAGTTTGGCCTTTGCCTGCCACAAAAATGAGGCAATGTCGTATTGTGCCGGACCCTGCATCGCTCCCTGAAAGTCTATCAGATATATCTGGCCGTCATGCAACATAATGTTCCGGCTCTGAAAATCGCGATACATCAGAAGCTGAGGCTGAATCCTTCCCAATTCCCTGCTTAGCTGCTCCATTTCATCCATCAATATGTTTTTGTTATAGTGGATCTTTTGCAGGTCGGCAAAGTAATATTTGAAATAGAACAGGTCTGCCATTATTGCCTTCTCATCAAACTGTTTTGTAGAAAAGCACTGATCGAAGTTGGCTTCCCGTCCTGCTATCCACTGCACCTTTGCCAGTTGCTCCAGTGCCTTATGGAAGTTTTGGCGCACATCGTCAGTATACCCTTCTTTTATCAACTGGGTGAATAGCGACTCATTTCCCAGGTCTTGCTGCAGGTAAAACTTGCGGTCTTTACTTGTTTTATAGACTTCAGGTATATTTATTTCATGCTTTTTAAACAGTTTGGTGAAATAGAAATAAGTATTGTTTTCGGCCACGTTTGTATTATGCGTGCCGATAGCAGTCTGCTTGCCGGCAATCAGTCGGTAGTAGCGTCTGTCCGAACCTGATGCAGGAAGTATTTCCGTTTTCTCAGGTGGGACACCAAAGTGTTCTTCAAATAGTTTTTCCAGCGTGCTGATTGCCTGCGCTGACGATTTAGTTGTTGTCATAAAATTGCTTGGGGTATTCAAATAAAGTCACGTTCATTGTTCCCTCATTAAATTCCTGCCAGCTTTTCAGAGAGGTCTGTGCCGCTATGATGGCGCATGTAGGCATATCGTCTACCCTAAACTGGTTGGAAAGTTGATTGGCAAATTCTGTGATGCCGGGATTATGGGCAATAATAAAAACTGTTTTTACAGTGCTTTCGAGGTTTGTTATTACTTCTTTAAAGGCAGAAGGCTCGCAAAGGTAAAGCGAGTCAAGCTGCTGTATTTGCTCAACATCAAAACCTACCACCTTAGCAATTCTTTTTGCTGTTTGTCTGGCTCGTTTGGCCGTGCTTGAAATAATGGCGTCAGGCAGTATGTTTCTCTTCTTTAATTCGTCGCCCATTAGCGGTGCGTCCTTTTTGCCACGCTCATTAAGTGGCCTGTCAAAATCCTTTTCTGACGGATCAGACCAGCTGGATTTTGCATGTCGTATCAGCACTAATGTTCGTTGCATCGTTACTTCGGTTTATAGTATTGAAGTTTCAGTTGCTCACCGTCGAAGGCCGCGTAACTGTCATATCTGAGCCAGTCGCCAAGGTTTACGTACATACTTTCCTGAGGTAAGGGAAACTCTATCGCTATATGCCTGTGCCCAAAGATGAAGTAGTCAAAATGTTCCTGTTGCAGCTTTTGGAGGCAAAACTGCACCAGCCATTCGCGTTCCGGACCGAGAAACGGCTCTTCTGCGACGGTATGCTTGGGGCCCAAACGACTAAACCATCCCGCAAGTCCAACCCCTGTATCGGGATGTAGCCGGCGGTAGAGCCATTGAGATACGGGACTACGCAACACTTTTTTCAAAAGTTTATATCCATGGTCGCCGGGGCCGAGCCCGTCACCATGGGCAATAAAGAACTTTTTGCCATTAAAGGTTCTGGTAATCGCTGCATGGTGGACAGGAATATTTAGTTCCTGTTCGAAATAACCACGCATCCATAGATCGTGATTGCCGGTAAAGGCCTCAATATGCAACCCCTCGTCGCTGAGCTGAGCAAGTTTGCCAAGAAAACGTGTAAAGCCTTTTGGAACAACGTTCCTGTATTCGAACCAGGTATCGAAAAGATCGCCCACAAGGTAAAGCTGAGCGGCGTCTTTTTGAATTTCATCGAGCCATCTGCAAAGGCGCTTTTCCCGTTCAAGGCTGATTGCCTTATCCGGTATGCCGAGATGAAAATCGGAAGCGAAGTAGATCTTTTTGCCTTCTGGTAAATCCATGCGATGGGGCTGCAATTTAGCTTAAATTGAGGAGATTAGACTTTTCCCGGGCAGCGTATGTGTTGTTTTTCACCCGACAGGGTCGCTCATCTGGCATCTTTTTTAAACTTTATTTTCCCCAAAGACAATTTTTATGAACCTCGTGGATATCGTTCTGCTACTCATCGTGATATTTTCGATTTTTAGCGGCTATCGAAAGGGATTTATTTACGGGCTTTTCAGTATTGTGAGCTGGGTTGCAAGCTTGCTGATCACGCTTTATTGCTACCGATATGTAGTGAACTGGATTGATGGCAATGGGGGCTATAAAAGTGTCTGGACTGTTCCCGTCGCCTTCTTTATCACTTTTATTGTTGTAAGGATCGTCGTCGGCGCCATTATCGGGTGGGTGCTTGGCGCCATCCCGCGGGAGACGCATGAAAACATTCTCAATCGTGCACTCGGGGTTCTCCCCGGGCTGCTGAACGGTCTTATCATTGCGGCGCTTATTGCCACTTTTCTTTTAATCGTTCCTATAACGGAGCCAATTACCGAAAAAGCGCAAAATAGCTGGATTGCACAAAGACTCTCGGAGCCGGTGGCAGAGGTAGAAGACAGGCTCTCACCAATTATTGGAGAAACTATTCAAAAGACAATTGGGAAACTGACCATTGATCCCGAATCGCAACAGTTTATCAAACTGCCTTACACCGTGGAAACGCCAAAGCCCCGTCCCGACCTTGAGGTTAAAATGCTGGCATTGCTGAACGAAGAGCGGGCGAAGCGTGGGCTAAAAGTCTTAAAGGCAGACCCTGAAATGCAGATCGTTGCGCGAGACCATTCAAAAGATATGTTTGTACGGGGCTACTTCTCTCATTATACCCCGGAAAAGAAGGATCCTTTCGACCGAATGAGGGCCCGGAATGTACAGTTTGTGACTGCAGGTGAAAATCTTGCCCTTGCCAGAACCGTCCTGATGGCCCATGAGGGACTGATGAACTCCCCCGGTCATAGAGCCAATATATTGCAGCCTTCTTTTGGAAGAGTGGGTATCGGCATCATGGATGGCGGCATCTATGGCATCATGGTAACACAAGACTTCCGCAACTGATTATTTCAGCCTTTCCTGGTACAGGTCAGCCATCTCAGTAAACTTGTTCTGCAGACTTTTATCAAGTGATTGAATACTCCGCTGACATTCAGTACAATTGTAGAGTAGCTCTATCTTACCTTCCTCGGGCGCACAGTCATCATGTTTCGAGAAGAAATCCCGCTTTGCCACCGGTTCTGTATCTCCGTCGTATTTATCATGATGCACATAATGTATATCAACCAGCGATATCCTTGTCCTTACGTCTTTCACTTCGAGCAGTATCTTCCCTGTTATGTCAAGATCTTCGATACACTCGTTAAAGCCGCCATGGTAATGCCATGAAAAGGGAACGGAAATCTTCTTCACCGATTTAGTTTTTTCAACCTCATAGTTCACATTAATGGTTTGTGCAAATGAGGTAGCACGGTTCATTACTTCCTGAGACGTATGTGCGGTATTTACCCTATAGGCACGGTGAAAGGCAACAGGTTCGTGATTTACTTTGAAGGTGGTTGCCGTTGTTTTTCTGTTGTTATCGGTAGAAGCAGCTACATCGTCGGCAGAAGCATCGACATCAGTTTTGTTGCCATAGTAATATTTCGCGCTGTCCTTTGCGCTTACACCATCTTCGATTAGTGTCTTGTAGCTGGTATCTTGTGCCCAAAGGGGAAAAGAGCTCAATAGAATGAATAGAAGTAGACCGTATTTCATGGTAATAAGTTTTTCTTTTGCTTATTATCTGAAATACTGTGCCCTTGCCCCTGGCTAAAAGTCTGAAGCTTGTTAAAATTCTTATCAGATCACCACTACTTCATAGAAATCGTCTGTTGCAAAATATTTCTGTGCAAGTTGCAACAGTTCAGCAGATGAGATGTTTTTGTAAACTGAAATATTGCTGTTGAAATGCTCTTCCGTGAGCCCGTTTAAGATGAGCATACGCCAGCGCTGAAGGATTTGAAAAGGACCATCCAGATCGCCAAGCAGATTGCCAAGCAGGTAGTTCTTTACCAGCAAAAGCTCCTCTTCCGATGCGGCTTCCCGGCAAAGCAGATTCATCTCATGATATATCTCTGTTACTGCAGGTTCTATTACATCCCTTCCCACTTCGGTATGAATAGTTAACGCACCGCCATTGATAAACGGGGAGAGCGAACTGTAAATACCGTACGTATAGCCCTTTTCCTCCCGGATATTACTCATCAGCCTGGAGCCGAAATAGCCGCCAAACAATGTATTGAGCACTATCATCGGGGCAAAGTCAGGATGGTGGCGGTTTGGGAACAGGCGCGCGATACGAATAGCTCCTTGTACGCCGTTCGGGTCGTTTGTCACGCGATGTTTCTTCTCGGAAGGCGCCGGTGCAGAAAAGTTTTCCTCGTTGACTGGCCTTGACGTCAGGGAAGTCTTTCCGAATACTTCATTCAGCGCATTCACTTCTTCCCTGCCAATTTTTCCCGCCATGAATATCCGCGCATCTGCGAGCGCATACTGGCTCTTGTAAAACGCTAAGAGGTCTTCCCGCGTCAGCGCTTCTATTTTCTCTTTTTTAGAATAACGTCCATAAGGGTGTGCCTCACCAAAAAGCAGCGCGTCAATCCTTTGGTTGGCAACGAATTCTGCCTGCCGCAAGTTAACCAGCAACCTTTGCACAGCATTTTGTTTGTATAGCGCTACTTCGTGTTCCGGAAAGATGGCATCGGTCATCAGTTCATACACCACCGGAAGCAGCTTAGGCAGATGCTTTGTGAGGGTATAAAGCGTAACGGAGGAAAAGTCGTTACCTGCATTTATTTTTATCGAAGCGCCATAAAACTCAAATGCTTCATTGATCTGCTGCGCAGTGCTTTTAGAGGTTCCATTTTTCAGCAGCCCTGCTACGGCTTGCGCTACGGCCGGTTTTTGCTCAAACCACAGCCCCGCCGGAAATACCCAGTCCACTTCCACCACGTCCTGAACACCGGCATTCAACCAATAGAGCGGCAACCCATTAGTAAGTGGCTCTTTGTTTATTGGGGGTAAGATGTAGTCAAACTCAATAGCGTCATGTATCGGCGGTGGCGTGGTTCTGTCCAGTATCATAAATTCTTCCTTTAAGTCTTCAAATATAGTTACTAAAAAGCCCCTTCCGGCTATAACGCCGGGAAGCCTTCGATTATGGCTTGATAAATAATGCTTTTAACTCACCGGCGTCTTCGGGCTTCATTTTTCCGCCCAGTATCAGCCTTATCTGCCTGCGCCTCAATGCACCGTCAAACATGCTCTTATCTTCCTCGGTTACTGGTATTATCTCCGGCACCTTGCGCGGACGACCATTCGGATCAAGCGCTACGAATGTGAAGTAAGCTTCATTTGTCAGGTATTTAAACTGCGCATGCAGGTCCTCTCCCCATACACGTAGAAACACCTCCATGGATGTATTGAAGGCTCTTGTAACCCTTGATTCTATAGTAAGCAAATTGCCAAGCTTGATAGGGTTGGCAAAAGAAACATTATCAACAGAGGCGGTTACGACAGGGCAGTTACAATGTTTCATGGCTGAAACCGCTCCTGAGATATCCATCATGTACATAAGCCTACCACCCATCAGATTGCCAAGTGTATTGGTATCATTTGGCAAAACTAGCTCACTCGTCGTATTGTAAGTATCCTGCGGATGTTTGGAAACCATCGAATAAAAATATTTAAGAGGGGCAAAGTTAGCAGGAAATACTTCCCGTTATTGCGGTATAGTTTTTACGCCTTCTTTTAGAAAGCGTTTTTATGAAAGAAGAAAATAATAAGGGCCGTCAGGACAAGGATCAGGCTGACTCAAAAGCTGCAAAGCGCTCTGACGTCAAGGCAAAAAATGACGATGATCTTTACAATCCTAAAACCGGAGAAACGAGAAGGTCGGAAGAACAGATTACCCGTGATATAAATGAAACAGAAGAGGGCGGCGGCTTTGAAGCCGGTGGTGGACAACCTTTTACTGGTTAGGCGGAATAAACAAGTACTTCGACAAGGCAACCATTCGGGACAATGCGAGTAGAGGTTGCTCAAATGATAAAGGGTTACCTAAAGCTGATTTTCGTATTCAATAAGCAGGACTAACGATACTCCCGTCCAAACCGCCAGGTAGCGACGCTGAAGAAGAAAGCGTTACCGTGCATGCTATGACGGTTAGGAGGCAGATCTTTGAGGAAAGAGACGATGACCGCAGTTGAAGACTGAATATCTTAAAGGAAAGGGTCGAAATCCACAGTAGCCGAGTTGATGACTTTAGGGTAAAATGCGATGTCTTATTGCTAAAATGCAAACCGATAAGGGATAGAGGTAAACCCTTCACGGATTGTGGTAAACCCTTCACGGATTGTGATAAACCGTGATCGGATAATGGTAAACCTTTCACGGATTATGGTAAACCGTGATCGGATAACGGTAAACCCTTTACGGTTAACAGTAAACCGTGATCGGATAGTGGTAAACCCTTCACGGATTGTGGTAAACCGTGATCGGATAACGATAAACCCTTCACGGATAACAGTAAACCGTGGTCGGATAGTGGTAAACCGTGGTCGGATTACCACAATCCCTTCACGGATTGCCGCAAACCCTACAGGATGAGTGATAAATGCTGGTGATGAGCTTTATACGCTTTTGGTAATATTGGTATATATTCCAATTGCTAACAACTGGAGCGGTTAAGAAGCGCAGAAGCCGAGTCATCTTTTGACATTTCTCAACTGCCAAATTGGCCAACACACAGGTTCGTCCCCTATATCTCCAACTGCTCTCTTCCTGTCTATTTGCCAACTGTCAATTCCCAGCTCTCCCTTACCTGCTCAGGTGCATGCTTCTTTCCTTGTATAAATTCCGGAACCATGGGTCGCGAAGGTTTTTGATAAAGCGGATCGCTTCACCGGTACTCTTCATTTCAGGCCCAAGCTCTTTGTTTACATTCGGGAATTTGTTGAAAGAGAACACTGGTTCCTTTACGGCAAATCCCTCGAGCTTTTGCTCTATCTTAAAATCTTTCAGTTTCTTTTCTCCGAGCATCACTTTGGTAGCGATATTCAGATATGGCACTCCGTAGGCCTTTGCAATGAACGGTGTGGTACGGCTGGCACGTGGGTTGGCTTCTATCACAAAAACTTTCCCGTCTTTGATGGCGTATTGAATATTGATCAGCCCTTTAATGTTTAGCGCAAAAGCGATTTTTTTGGCAATGTCCACCATCTCATCTACAACCAGCGGGGGCAGATTGAACACAGGCAAAACGGAATGGCTGTCGCCACTGTGTATGCCAGCTGGCTCTATATGCTCCATGATGCCCATGATGTGCACCTGCTCGCCATCGCAGATGGCATCTATCTCGGCTTCCTGGCAACGATCGAGGAAATGATCTATCAGGATCTTATTGCCGGGCAAATGTTTCAAAAGGCTTAGTACACTTTTTTCCAGTTCATCGTCATTAATAACGATACGCATTCTCTGACCACCCAAAACGTAGGATGGACGAACCAATACCGGATAACCCACTTCGTTGGCTACCTCAATAGCTTCATCGGTGGTATAAGCGGTACCGTAGTTCGGATAAGGAATTTCCAGCTCTTTCAACATGTCGCTGAAGCGTCCGCGGTCTTCCGCTATATCCATATTGTCGAAAGAAGTACCGATAATACGGATTCCTTTTTCATGAAGGCGCTTGGCAAGCTTCAGGGCTGTTTGTCCGCCAAGCTGCACAATGACGCCATACGGCTTTTCATGTTCGATGATCTCCCAGAGATGCTCCCAGTAAACAGGTTCGAAATAAAGCTTATCTGCAATATCGAAGTCGGTAGAAACAGTTTCCGGGTTGCAGTTCACCATGATGGCTTCATATCCGCATTCTTTTAGTGCAATAAGCCCATGAGTGCAGCAGTAGTCGAACTCAATGCCCTGTCCGATACGATTGGGGCCTGACCCAAGTACAATGACCTTTTTTGCATCTTTCTTTTCCGCAGTAGAGATGAATCCTGTCGCCTCATCCTGTTTCAGATTTGAGTCTGTCGGCGCCTCGAACGTACTGTAGAAGTAGGGTGTCCTGGCTTCAAACTCAGCGCTGCAGGTGTCCACCATTTTATATACCCGCGTAATGCCCAGCTCTTTCCGGTGTTCATACACCTCATCTGCCGTTACGTCTTTTACAAGTTCTGCGATCTGATCGTCGCTAAAGCCCATTTGCTTCGCTTCCCAGAGAAGTTCCACAGGCACCTTATCCAGATGCTTGTATTCTTTTATCTTATTCTCAAGCGTTACGATATCCTGAATCTGATAAAGGAACCAGCGATCGATATGTGTAAGCTCTCTGATTGTTTTTATGGAAATGCCGGCAGCAAGCGCTTCTTTAATACGGAAGATACGGTCCCACTGCGGACGGTTAAACGTCTCCAAAAGCTCTTCCGGACGGAGACGGCTGGTGCTTAAGAAAGAAAGCCCTGTAGCATTATTCTCGAGGCTTTGACAAGCTTTTTGCAATGCCTCGGGGAAGGTTCTTCCTATAGCCATCACCTCGCCCACAGACTTCATCTGGAAGCCAAGCGTATCGTCTGCCCCTTTAAACTTATCGAAGTTCCAGCGTGGCATCTTTACAATTACGTAATCGAGCGCCGGCTCAAAAAATGCCGATGTAGTCTGAATGATCGGATTCTTTAGTTCGTCCAGTGTATAGCCTATAGCCAGTTTCGCTGCGATCTTGGCAATCGGATAACCCGTAGCTTTCGACGCCAGAGCCGAAGAGCGGCTTACACGCGGGTTGATCTCAATAGCGATGATCTCTTCTGTTTCGGGATTGAGAGAGAACTGAACGTTACAGCCACCTGCAAAATTCCCTAAGTCGCGCATCATCTTTTGTGCGGTATCGCGCATTAGCTGGAAAGCAGTATCGCTCAGTGTCATTGCCGGGGCTACGGTGATACTATCTCCTGTATGGATACCCATCGGGTCGAGGTTTTCCACCGTACAGATAATGACTACATTGTCATTTGCATCGCGCAGCAGTTCCAGCTCAAACTCCTTCCAGCCAACCACCGCTTTCTCTACCAGTACCTCATGGATGGGCGAAGCAGTGAGTGCACGCTCCAGGCCGGGTTCCAGCTCTTCTTTTTTATAAACCAATCCACCACCGGTGCCACCAAGAGTAAAAGACGGGCGAAGCACCACCGGGATACCTATTCTCTGGGCCAGCTCTTTTCCCTCAAGCAGGGAGTTGGCAATACCCGCCTCAGCAACAGGGACCCCCAGTTCTATCATCCATTGACGGAACTGCTCGCGGTCTTCTGCTTTGTCAATGGCCTTTATATCTACACCTATAAGGCGCACATTGTATTTTTCCCAGATACCCAGTTCATCTACTTCTTTGGCAAGGTTGAGCGCTGTTTGTCCGCCCATCGTGGGCAGCACGGCATCGATATTATTTTCTTCCAGTATCTGCTCAATGCTCTCCACCGTCAGAGGCAGGAGATAAACCTTATCCGCTACCAGCTTATCGGTCATGATAGTAGCCGGGTTAGAATTAATAAGGATCACTTCCAGCCCTTCTTCGCGGAGGCTGCGTGCCGCCTGAGAACCGGAATAGTCGAATTCACAAGCCTGGCCAATAATAATGGGCCCGGAGCCTATGATCAGTACACTTTTAATGGAATTATCGCGTGGCATATTTTAAAAATCGTAAGAGTAAGCGAAAAGTCGAAGGGTTGGTTGACTTTTAGCGGCGCGATTGAGCAGATTTACCAACAAGCGGGTACAAAAATCGGGCTCAACGCCCGAGGCGCAAAGGTAAATTAAAAAAATAAAAAACGACTCAACTAAAACAGAGCTGTGCTTTTTTAAGGCATATTTAAACGATTAGGCCTGGTATAATTGTACACCAACGAATTTTATCTTTACAAAACAGGAAAAAAAACTTTAAAATCCGATAAAGCAAGCTGTTTTTTTGGCAACTTTGCCACTAATCTTCAACTTTTAGCGCCGATTACGATTTTTATGGGATTGTTCAGCTTCTTAACGCAAGAAATTGCCATTGACCTTGGCACCGCAAATACACTTATTATTCATAATGATCAGGTTGTGGTCGACGAACCTTCTATTGTAGCAATAGATCGTACTACCAACAAAATAATAGCTGTGGGTAAAAAGGCTATGATGATGCATGAAAAAACCCACGAAAATTTGAAGACCATCCGTCCGCTAAAAGACGGTGTAATTGCGGATTTCAACGCTGCGGAAGGGATGCTGCGCGAGATGATCAAGCTGGTTTACCCTAAGAAGCCGTTATTTCCCCCAAGCTGGAGAATGGTGATCTGTATCCCCTCTTCTATAACGGAAGTGGAGAAGCGTGCGGTGCGTGATAGTGCAGAACAGGCAGGTGCCAAAGAAGTGTATATGATACACGAACCGATGGCTGCTGCGCTCGGCATCGGCATTGATGTAGAAGAGCCTACGGGTAATATGATCATTGACATCGGTGGTGGTACTACCGGTATATCCGTTATTGCGCTGGCAGGCATCGTTTGCGATCAGTCTATTCGTATTGCCGGCGATGAATTTACAGCAGACATAATGGAGGCGATGCGCCGCTATCATAGCTTAATGATTGGTGAGCGGACAGCAGAGCAGATAAAAATCCACGTAGGTTCTGCGCTGAAAGACTTAGATACTCCTCCGGATGATATTGCCGTAAATGGCCGTGACCTCGTTACCGGTATTCCAAAGCAGATCATGGTTTCTTACCAGGAGGTAGCGGAAGCACTGGATAAATCTGTCTTTAAGATCGAAGAAGCGATTTTGAAAGCTTTGGAAAGCACACCGCCGGAACTGGCAGCGGATATCTATCGTCGTGGCCTTTACCTTACTGGCGGCGGTGCATTATTGCGCGGCCTCGATAAGCGTATTTCTCATAAAATCAAATTACCGGTTCATGTAGCGGACGATCCCTTGAGAGCGGTAGTCAGAGGAACCGGCATGGCATTAAAGCACATCGGAAGAATGCAGCATTTCCTAATGAAGTAGTGTTAATTGGGGATTTTGAAATAGGGATCGGCCCTGCCGTGTCGCTTTTGAAATCCAAAATCTGAGAGTCGAAATCCGAAATGACCTTTGCGTAATTTCATCTTATTCATACGCCGATTTTTTAATCTCATACTGTTCCTTGCGGTGGAAATAGTATGTTTCGTCCTGATGGCTCGTACCAACACCCTTCAGGGAGATGCTGTTTTGAGCTCTGCCAATACTGTTTCCGGTATTGTATATAAGAAGCGCGAAGACGTTGTTTACTATTTCGGGCTGAAAAAGATGAACGATAGTCTGATGAACGAAAACATGAGACTGCGGGAGTTGCTTACGCAGATAAAAGGCGTAGACACGCTGAGCGACACCCTTGTGAAGCGCTCCTTTCAGACCACCGATTCCACACATATTATTAGGTATGCGAACTACATCTACAGAGAGGCGCGGGTTATCAATAATTCTGTAACCGCCGCTAATAATTATATTACCCTGAACCGCGGGGCAGCGGATGGCATAAAAAGAAAGATGGCAGTTGTATCAAGCACCGGCGTTGTAGGGGAAGTAGTGAACGTTTCGGAGCATTTCTCCAGCGTACTGTCTGCTCTCAATATAAAGCGTAAGCTAAGTGCAAAGCTAAAAGATGGCATGCTTGGGTCTGTAGGATGGGAAGAGGGTAAACCCGACGTCTTGATTCTGGAAGACATTCCCAAAGAGATAAAGGTGTACAGGAACGACAGCGTGTTTACTACCAACTATTCATTCTTCCCGCCGGATATCCTTATCGGGACGATACAGCGGTTGAAGGTCAATAAAAAGAATAATATTCAGACCATCTATCTGAAGAGCGCAACAAACTTCCGCAACCTTCAGTATGTGTATGTGGTGGAAAACACCATGATGGAAGAAAGAAGAAAACTGGAAGACTCAACAAGAAGTAAGAAATGAGCATTTACTTAAAGAACTTCTTCAGATTTTGTTTGATTGTGCTGATCCAGGTATTGGTGCTCAACAAGATTACGCTGCGCTGGTGGTCCCAACCTACCGGCTTTCCGGTCTTTATTCCCTATATATATCCTCTTTTTATCTTATTGCTTCCATTCGAGACACCTGTATGGCTGTTGCTAGTGCTTGGTTTTACACTGGGCTTAACGATGGATACGTTTATGAACACTGCAGGAATGCATGCATGTGCGACGGTATTGATAGCCTATCTGCGCACCAACGTTCTAAATGCTTTACTACCTAAAAACCTGGTTGAATATCCGAATCAATCTCCCGGAGTAAAGAATATGGGATGGATCCCCTTTATCGTGTATGGCGGCTTCCTGATATTAATACACCATGCCGTCTTCTTCACTGTAGAGCTCTGGAATTTTTCTAACATCAGCTACCTGCTGATTAAAATACTTGCTTCAAGCGTTACGTCGCTGCTTTTTATCATTACTTATCTTTTACTCTTCACAAAGCAAACATCCCTTCGAAGCTAACTACCATTGCTCTCCTCTTTTATTCATATCTACTTTTCGCCAGTAGATATCCTGTGAAAAGAGAATAGCCATGTTTTCAGGGCGTGATTTTAAGGTGAGGATGTACTCGTGTCCCGGGTCTGTCATTTTTACTTTGTATAGGTCGGTTTCATAGTCTCCCGCCCCCACATAATTGTATATCCACCACGTTCCCCACTGATTGAGCGTTATTTTCAAAGTCATACTATCTAATACGGTAACATGAGCACCATCCCACAGATGCTGCATATTGTAAGACGAAGCCTCGTATAGCTGCCCCTTGATCGGAACGTAGCCAAATATCTTCAACTGGGTATTAAATTCATTGTCCGCGTTAACAGGCATTATCCGAATGTCTTTATAATATGTTGGGACGTTGAGTAAAATAACCGGATCAGCATTTTGGAAGTTGAAAGTCCTTAGGATACCGTACTGCACTTTTGCCGCCGTTCGCCAATAAAGAACCATACTAACAGTCAGCGCGAGGCACAGCAGCAGGTAGGCGGAAAAAATAGAAACGGCGACCTTCTTATTACTAAAGATGGAAAAGATAAAAAGGGAAATAAGCATGTAAATAAACAAACCCGGCTGATAACAGCGGCGGCTATTGTACAGAGAAAAAAGATCGTCGAAATAAATAGGGATGACGAGTATCAGACAGAAGATCACTGCAGCGAGTAAAAAGGTGGCAAGTTGAGCTGCAGAGGAAAGCCTTTTAAACCGAACAAGCAAGATGACTAACACCAACGGAAGCAGCAACGCCAGGAACCAGGCAACGGACATTTGAGCAAGAAAATCATAAATGCCACCTCTTACATTAAAAGGAATATGCCCGGCCATAATGATGATATAGGCCAGATACTTTCCTATACGGGGCAATATTTCGTGCAGGTTCAACTCAAAAGTTGTCGTCGTACCGTAGTGGGCAACCCAGGTGCCGTAGAGCAAACGGAATAGAAGCAGATGACATATAAAAAGAAGGACTTGTGGAAGAAAGAAATAACGCAGTGCTCTTTGAAAAGCGTTTTTGTCAATGAGATTTTTCCACCGGTAACCCAGAATAAGCATAAACGTCAAAGCTGGTGTGACGTAAAATATCTCCAGTGTGAAAAGACTAATGAGGAAAAGAATAAAGGCAGCGACCGCTAATTGCTTCTTACCACCGAGACAATATCGCTGGCACCAGATAAGAATAAGAAATTGGATAAGAATGCCCGTAAGGTAATGGTAGCCTCCTTTCCAGACGGTCACTTCTGTAATATTTGGATTGAGCAGGAAAAGAAGTACGCCACAAAAGGCAATAAGCTCGCTATGCCGAAGTTGAAAATCTTTGAAAAGCCGTTTAAAGAAGGTGAAAACTACCACACCGTTGAGCGCATGAAGCGCAGTGGTAATAAGAAACCAGGGGATGAAATGTGTTCCAAACACTTTAATGAACACATACATCTGCAGTTGCGTAACCTGATAGAAGCTCTTTACTGTTGCCTCAGACCGATTAATAAAGTCTGCGAAGGAAACGCGATCGATATCCCCAAACATTCCTAAAAAGTCAGATACGAACCCGGCTTTCCAGGATGGCAGGTAGACGATGCCTACTAAAAACCAAAGCAAAAGAAACTGGTACAGTCTGTTTGCTTTTAACCGATCAATAAAGCGCATGAAAAAGAAAATCATTACAAAATACAGAGAAGGGAGGGCAAAGTCAAAAAGCCTACTCCAGGCATTTCATCATGCTCTTCCACAGGCTTGCAGCCGTTTTGTCCCAACTGAACTTTTCAACCTGCTTCGGGGCTGCGGCTATTAATCTTGAACGGAGTGACTCATCCTTGTACATCTGTTCCATTTTAGCGGCGATATCATTGTGATCTTTAGGATCTACGAGTAAGGCCGCATCTCCACCTACTTCCGGCATTGAAGAGGTATTACTAATAATCGCAGGCACATTACACTGCAGCGCTTCAAGAATAGGAATGCCGAAGCCCTCGAACAATGAGGCATAAACCAAGGCATAAGCACCACCGATCACCTTGCTGAGTTCCTGAACATTCAGGTAGCCAACCCATTTTACTTCATCTTTGAAGGGCATTTCTTCACGCATTTGCTCTATTTTTTCTGCGTTCCAGGCCAGCCTTCCTACAATTACCAGCTTCATATTGCTGCGTTGCCGCTTCTTGAACGCCACGAAAGCCTTCAACATGTTCACAATATTCTTCCGGGGATGCAAAGCACCTGCAAATACAAAATACTCACAGCCGTCAGCGTATTCCTTTTTTACTGCTTCCCTTTGTTCCCAGTTCAGCGGTTTGTATTCTTCATGGGCGCCGTTATAGGTTACGTCGATCTTATCCGTAGAGATATGGTAGCGTCGCGCTATATCTTCTTTTGAAAATTCAGAGACAGTTGCGATCCTTTTTGCCTTTCTGGCATAAAGCGGAGAGAATTTCCGGTAGAAGTACTGATGACTTGTTTTTAGATGTTCAGGGTAATGTTCAAAGGCCAGATCATGCATTACAAGGCAAGTCGGCACCTTTGTTTTTAGCGACATAAGTCCATCCTGCGACAAGAACAGGTCGGCTTTGTACTTACGCAAAAAATAAGGAATACGTCGTTCGAACCAGATATAGAAAAGTAGTGGATGCCTTGCCTGTGGCCCGAAAACTACGGGCGTTACATTATCTGCAAATACAAATGAAGGATCGTAAGGACGATCGAAGAAAAAGATAAATTCATGTTCGGGATGCTGTGTTACAATTCGCTTTAGTGTCTCATTTGTGTACCAGCCTATCCCCTCCAGCTTGCCCTTCAATAGGAGTCTTGTATTTATGGCAATGCGCATTGGCGGCAAAAATATAATTTTACTGCTTTATAGTTTCCCAAAATTTACCAGTGGCATGCGTCGTTTCTTCGCGAAGAATCTGCTTTTTGTAATGTGTGTGAACCTGCTGGTAAAGCCGCTCTGGGTATTTATGATCGACAGAACGGTGCAAAACAACGTCGGGCATGCTTCTTACGGAATTTACCAGGCGCTGTTAAACCTTGGTTTGGTCTTTCAGATATTACTTGATTTTGGCATCAATAATTACAACAGTAGATCACTCGCTCAAAATCCCAAAAGGATTCGCCTGCTTTTTCCTCCCATGCTTTCGGCGAGGCTTGCGCTTAGTGTTTTTTACTTAATCATTGTTTGCGCCATTGGATTGATCATTGGCTATCGGGGATGGCAGATCATGATGCTGTTTGTGGTGTTGATGATCCAGACCCTTAATTCATTGATGCAATTTATTAGAAGCAATGTGGCAGGTTTGCACCGCTTCAAAGCCGACGGCATCTTATCCGTAACAGACCGTTTTCTAATGATTATTATATGTGGCTTCCTTTTATTCTATCCACCTACAAAAAGTCACTTCAGGATTGAATGGTTTGTGGCTGCACAGATATTCTGCTACGGTATTGCCATCGTAACCGGCCTAGTCGTATTGAAAAGGATATCGAATGTAAGGCTCCATTTTACCTTAGATGTCAAACGCGTAAGACGCATTATCCGGGACAGTTTTCCTTATGCGCTCCTCATCTTCCTGATGTCCGTTTATACGCGTTCGGATACAATGCTGATAGAAAGGCTGGCAGGAACCAATAGTAGTGAGCAGGCCGGCATTTATGCTGCAGCATATCGTTTGCTGGATGTAGGCAATATGTTCGGACTGATGTTCGCGGCAATGTTGCTGCCCATATTCGGAAGATTGCTGGCACAGAAAGCTACAGTGCAGCCAATCGTTCAGCTATGTGTGAATCTGTTACTGCCAACTTCTATCCTGGTGACCGTTACTGCCGTTTATTTCCGTGTTGAAATCATGAATGTACTTTACCGGGAAACAACGCAGGAAAGCATTGCCGTTTTTGCCTGGCTAATGATCGCCTTTCCGGCATTTAGCCTATCAAATGTGTATTCAACGCTGCTCACTGCCAATGGAGACTTGAAGCTGTTGAACAAAATTGCGCTTGCCGGAGTAGTCATCAATCTTTCGCTCAACTTTTTCCTGATACCGAGGTACTATGCGCTCGGTGCTGCATTTGCGGCTTGCATCACCCAGAGCTTTCTGGCTATCTGTTTTCTTGTTTTTGCTCAGCGCCAGACACAGCTTGGACGAAATATCCGATGGATACTCTCATTTATTTTCTTTTTGTTCTTAATCCTGGCTTTTGGCTATGGCGTTCGAACGCTTCCATTCTCATGGTTGATACAGATAACAATGCTGGCTATACTCGGAGTAAGCTGCATCTTTCTATTTCGCTTCGTTTCGTTTAAGTCTATCAAACAGCTTTTGGAGCGCAGATGATTACTGCACTTTTACCCTCATCCCCTCACTATGACTTGAAAACTCCGGTGCATACATACACTGAATCGTCGCGATGCCATTAGAGAAATCGCCGACTTGTTGTACAAATACATGATATTCAAACACATACTTTCCCTTTGGCAGACGGTCGAAAAAGAAGTTGGTAGAAACATCCTTTGTGCTCTCATAGTACCCAAGTCCCCCCTGCCATTTGTAGGCGCTGATTACGTTAATGGGTTCAAAAGCTGATGCACGCATGTCTTTGAGATGCACGTATTCCATGTCTCTGTCTACGGTGATTTCAATGCGTACGGTTAGCTTGTCTCCGACATGCAACGTGTTGGTTGATGTAATCGGAGCTAATTCCTGTCCGCGGGAAGTATTGGTTTGAATAAACAATTGCTTTTTAATTTCCAGCGGCGTCTTTGCAGATGATATCTTGTCAAGGTCTTCAAAGTATTGCCAGTAAGCGGCACCCCATGAAGGTAAAGTTGAATTTTGAGTGTTGAGTGCTGAGTTGTCACCGGTAACCGATAGCGTAATATTTCCCATTTCAGGTTTCACCTCTTTACCTTCTATCCGCACTTTAAAATAACCACTGCCGGCTTCCTGTTTTTCTTCTGTGCTGGTAATCGTTTTATTACCAAGGTGAATGGTAACCTTCGGCTCATTTGTTAGCCAGTCAGTACCGCTCAATAGCAGTGCATAACATGCATCTGCTGTTGCTTTGGTGGTTTCCCAATTGTTGGTTTGTTTATTCTTCAGTAGCCACACCTTCATTTCGTTTACAGTAGCTACATCATTTGCTACTTCCTTAAAACATTCAATTAACAATGATTGTGCTTCTATTGGCGCTTCGTACCACCAGTAGCTTTGTCCCCGCTGCATCCAGTACATACCCCGCTCTTCTTTATGGATAGCGGTTTCTTTCAGGGACTGAATAATGGTAGCAGGTGTCTGCTTGTCTCCATTTCTATGAAGTGCAATGGCAATCATTCCTTTCATATATGGATTGAACTCGGCCCAGTATTTCGCAGCTTGTTTCCGGTAGAAATTAAAAGCAGTCATGTTCTCTGATGCGACAGCGTTCTTAAAAAAGCTATGCATATATAGATATTGCACTTCTGTATAGCCAATCTCTTGCTGCTCAAGGTTTGCCTTATTTTTTACTAACTGATCATAGCTATGTTTCATTTCACGATCGAGATAAGGCAGCGCTTTTGCAATGATGTCCTGCATGGTCCCCTTCGTGTCTTTCACACCAAGTTGTTGCAACCTTCCGAGCCCGGTAATAATGTATTGAGTAATAAAGCGATCAGAGCGCATGCCTTTGAACCAGGGGAACCCACCTTCCGGTAATTGCATGTCTTTCAGTTTGCGTGCAGTGCCATCCAATTCTTCAGACAGCTTATAGGTATCAAATAGTTCACCAATTCTTTTGCGCTGTTCGGTTTCGTTCTTTGCCTCGAGCACCCAGGGCGTTTCTTCCAGCAGGGCAGACTTTAGCTCCTGGTTTTTCTCAAGCTGCGAGATTAATGCATCCGGTGTGTTTTTCCAGTTTTCAAAAATGGCTTTGATCTTTGGGGATTGTGCGACGATATGTGCTGCAAGTGCAGTGGCGTAATAGCGGTTAAACGTTTGCTCTGCACATTCGTAAGGGTACTCCATCAGATAAGGCAACGCTTTTACTGCATACCACGCAGGATTGGAAGTGTACTCGACTGTTAGCGCCTGATGCACCAAACTGTGGCTTGTGTCGGAATATTTGAGCTTGTCAAAACTGAAACTCTTTGTACCGTATCCATTCATCCATAAAGGGAGTGTTTCTGTGACGAGCATTCGGTTGGTAATGACAGGAAGCACGTTTTCTTCTCCGTCTGTAAAAGCCCCTGCTTTTGCTGATATACGCACTACTACAGGTTCGTACAAGCTTTCGGGTACATGCAGCTTCCAGCTTGCGGTGGTGCTTTGTGCCTTAGCTACAGAAAAAGTTACATCCTTCTGCTGCAGGCGGAAAGGCAAGTTCACCGGCTGCATCGTCAATGCATTCAAAAGTTCCAAGGTAGCTGTGCCGCTAAGTTCCTTATCGCTAAGGTTGGATATCTTTGTGCTAATAATAATCTCGTCTCCTTGTCTTAAGAACCGCGGCAGATTAGGCATTACCATCAAGTCTTTCTGTGTCTTCACAGTTCCTTCAATCTTACCATAGCTCATGTCCTTTGTATGTGCAAATGCTAACAGCTTCCATTCTGTAAGGGCTTCGGGAATGGTGAATTCAATACGGATGTTTCCGTCTTTGTCCGTTTTTAACTCCGGATAGAAGAAGGCGGTCTCCTGGAGATTTTTGCGAAGAGCCGGTGTAGCAACAACATTTGAATCTGTCTGCTCTTTCGCCTCTTTAGGAGCTGCACTTTGCAACTCTGCCGACGGCGCCGCCAGTACCACCTCTTTTAGCATTCTACCATCCTTTCGCGCACCTGCTACGTTCATTTGTATGCCGTCACTTCTGTAACTATATATGCCATACTGTAGGATCTGCAATTTCAGAGCGTCATAACGTTTATCGAAAGAAGCTATCCGCTTCGATATGTTGTTTGAAATGATTTCTCCATTTCTTTGACCAAACCCAAATCCATTCCAATCACTCGATGGTGTCAACGAAGGGAACAATCCATACACATTCCATTCGTGCGGACGAAAAGCATCCAGCGAGGCATCGTACAATGTGGCTACCATCTCTGCTGCTACTTTTTCTTTCTTATTCCCGCTAATCACCATCGTCCAGGTTTCTTTACTACCCGGCAATAACTTATCTCTGTGCGTCTCCCAGCTAATGTTTAGATCCTTATTACTCCAGGGCACATTAATGAATGCCTGCTGCGTATAGAAGCGATTTTCTTTGACCGTAATATAGCTTACCAAAATGCCCCCACGGTCAGCTTCAGTAATGGAGAAGGCCTCTCCCCGTCCCTCTCCGAAGGAAAGGGGGATGTGTTTTGTGTCCTTACCATTAGAGCGTATTGTTTGCTGTATAAGGTGTAGGCTTTTATAGCCTGTTGCTGTATAAACAGTGGCGGTGGCTCCTGGTTCTTTTGATCCCGTCGGTGGTACTACAATCAAGGCGTCCGTGATACTGCCCTTATTATCCGGCGCGTACACTTGTATGTACTTTTTCTCAGTAATCTTCTTCCCGTTCTTGTCTGTGGTTGTTGCTTCTATCACGTACCAGCCGTTTTGCCAGTCTGATAGATCAATGAGATAGGTGTCGCTTTTACCCTTATATGTGACAGGCAGGACCACCTGACCTTTTTCGTTCGTGCTTATTTTTCGCTCCAGGACAGTCTGTTCGATGGTCCAATTCACTTTGTCATCTTCGTTGTTATAAACATCGTTGGGAAAGTACTTTTTAAACGTAAGGCTGTCCATTACGAACTTATCGGGCGTCTCCCACAGCCGTTTGCGAAGCATTGTTTCTGGTTGCTTCAATCTTGAGATTTTTAGCTGTACATCGGTCTTTACAAATTGATCGTTCAGATTAACGGATGTAAGGCTGAAGGTATCCAGATCCTCAGGCTTGACCCTGTCAGGAAGGTTAATGGAAAGCTTTAAGGAGGTATAGCCCACACTCAGTCGCGTGCTGCCGCTGTGAGTTTCCCCGTTGATGTCTGTGACGTCTGCACTTACGGTGTAGGTGAATACAGGCATGGACTCCGGACTGATGGCAAGGTCGGGAATAGCTTTGAAGTCAATCGAGAAATTGCCTTGTGCATCGGTGGTGGCAGTACCGTTTTCTATTTCCATCTCTGCAGACCTGGGAAAGCCCCAACGATAACTTGCCCACCAATATGGGAATCGTGTCTGACGCAGTACCCGGTATTTCACTGTTGCATTATCAATTGCATTTCCCGCATAAGCCTTCGCATTTCCCGTTACGGTAATAGTTTCATTCAGCGCGTACGCTTTCCTGAGCGTATCGAAGACCACAGCAAATTTTGGTCGCTTGTAATCCTCTACCGAAAAGTCAATGGTGCCGCTTGCGTTACGGATCTGCATATTGCCATTCAACAAGCCTTCAGGAGCAGTGAAGCTACCGGAAAAGGAGCCGAATTCATTGGTGGTAAACTGCTTTGTCGTCACCTTTTGGCCATTCACATCATATAGCGTCACTTCTGTTTTCTCATTAGCGATGGCATTATTTTTCCTGCCACCCTCCTCTTTGTTCACCATAATACCTTTAAAGAAGATGGTCTGACCGGGACGATAAATAGCGCGATCTGTAAAGAAGAACGTCTGTGTTTGTGATTTGTTTTCCTGCTTATATTCCCTGCCTGAGAAATATCCTGTAAGCACTACTGTATCTTTTTGATAACGGATACGGATAGCATTATAGTCTTCTTTTGTGTTTTGAGAAATATTGAAGGCGCCGTTTTTGTCGGTAGAGATGGTCGTTACCTTAACAAGATCATAGCCGCGAATGTTGTCATTATACCGCTGACGGAAGAGGTCTACGCTTGCATTTTGCAAAGGCATTCCCGTCTTTCTATCTAGTACAAAGCCCTGTGTGGTGCTGTTTACCGCGCTTAGTTGTGATACCTGGAAGATGGCATAGCTAATAATATTATCGGACTTTGAGAAGCGTTCATCGGCACTAATAAGTACGGCATACGTGCCGATAGGTAATGCATCGATTTTCACCTCTGTGCTATGGTTGTCATAGTCGCCCGCATCAGGTAGGTCGGTGCTCCATGTCTTTATCGCTGGTATTGACAGCAGCTCTGTGTGCCTCTTTTCATCGTAGCCGTAGTGGGTGCCTATCCATTTGGTGTCCGCATTGTTCAGCCGTAGGAGCCGAATAGATGCTTTACCTACATTCCGGTAGCTTACCAGCATTTTAGAAGGCTCATTGGGCAGCACTACTTCTTCCACCGTAAGGTTCAGACTTTTTGCAAGTATTTGTTGCAGCATTTGCTGAGCCAAAATACCGCCTTCGCTTTCGGGGAAACGTGCAATGATATTATCCAGGCGGCTTTTAATAGCAGCGTAATTTGTGCTGCCTACCGGTATCGTTTTATTTTCATACTCCCGAAATACCCTTTCCGGCATCATCAGCTGCGCGATCCGAATTCCTGCCAGGGCAGAAAGAATATTCCAGCAATCCTCTAGGACTGATTCCAGTTTCTTCACCAGGCGGGCCCGCGCCGCATGGACCTCGCGGCGCGCGGCGGCGAGTGCGGGACTCGCGCTGTCGAGCAGCTGGC
>DATJDP010000059.1:0-6380 GCA_035497355.1 Flavipsychrobacter sp. | reverse complement strand
AGGGCACGAAACCAAAATGCTTGCCATTGCTTATATGCCGGCGGTACTTGCGGGGCTTGTAGTTATTTACAGGGGGAAATGGTTGAGTGGGGCAGCGTTGCTAGGTATCTCATTGGCATTGATGGTAGGTACGAACCACTTCCAGGTGCTTTACTATGCGCTTATCATGTTTGTTTTCTATTTTATAGCTAAGCTGATTATTACTATAAAGAATAAAGAAGATATAAAAAGGTTTGTGATCGCCTCGATTATTGCTGGAGTGATAGCAGCCGTTGGTATAGGTACTACCATGCCTTCTATCCTCACTACAAAGGAGTATGCTAAAACAACCATGCGTGGAGGAGAAAGCGAGTTGACCATCAACCATGACGCGAATAAAAAGGCCGGTGGATTGGATAAGGACTATGCTTTTAGCTGGAGTAATGGTATCGGAGAAACGTTTTGTTTGCTTATTCCGCAGCTATATGGAGGATCATCCAGCATGCCTATAGAGAAAGCGCCTGAAACAGAAGCGCTGGTAGGTGGTCAGGTGCAGTCGATTCCGATGTATTGGGGACCCCAACCATTTCTTTCCGGACCGGTATATTTCGGTGCCATTATCTGTTTCCTTTTTGTGTTGGGAATGATGGTAGTCAGAAGTCCACACAAGTGGTGGATCATTGCTTTAAGCGTTCTCACCATTCTTATGTCCTGGGGCAGCAATTTCGCAGCGTTCAATTACTGGCTGTTTGATCATCTGCCAATGTATAATAAGTTTAGAACGCCGACAATGATCCTTGTGATACCGCAGTTGCTTTTCCCACTACTTGGCATCTGGGCTCTGTCAGATATTATAAAAGGCAAAGTAGCGGGTGATGAACTTTGGAAGAAGGTAAAGCTGGCTGCAGGTATTACGGCAGGAATATGTGTGATTGTTGGCTTGGCAGGAAGTATGTTTTTCGACTTCAGCAATGCTACAACAGATTCTCAGATTCCGTCACAAATATTGGGCGCTTTGAAGTCAGATCGTGCAAGTATGGCAACGAAGAGCGCTTTGACAAGTGCCGTTTATATCCTTCTCGCAGCTGCATTGCTTTGGGCGTTCACAAAGGACAAAATTAAAATGAACATGTTGATCGGCGGGCTGGGATTATTAATCGCAATTGACCTTATAGCTACAGATACCAATTATCTGAATGAAAGCAACTATGAAGATGCGAGCGATTATGAAGCAACTTTTCAGCCGCGCCCGGTAGATGCACAAATCATGCAGGATAAAGATCCTTATTATCGTGTGCTTGATCTCACAAAGAACGTTTATAACGATGCTACGCAAGCTTATTTCCATAAATCCATTGGTGGCTATTCTCCGGCTAAGATGGAGATATACCAGGATTTGATAGATATGCAGATGGGCGGTTCTCATTCAGCTGGAAAGTTCAACGCGGAAGTGCTGAACATGTTGAATACTAAGTATATCATCTTTAGTGCAGGTCAGCAACAACAACCGGTGGCGCAACAAAACCCCGAAGCTCTTGGGAATGCCTGGTTTGTAAACAATGTGAAATGGGTGAAGACTGCGGACGAAGAAATGACAGCCCTAAATGCACATACACTGGGCGATACTACAGTTAATCTGAATGGCTTCCAACCAAAACAAATGGCTGTTATCAGAGAAAACTTTCAACAACAGCTATCCGGTTACCAGTTTGGTAAAGACAGCTCCGCTTCTATAAAGCTTACCCAATACGGGCTGAATGACCTGAGCTTCGAATCTAATAACAGCCAGAATGGTTTGGCGGTGTTTTCTGATATCTGGTATCCTTATGGATGGAAAGCCTATTATTTTAATGATAAGGGTGACAGCGTAGAAACACCAATCATCCGTACGAATTATATTCTGCGCGCTATTAAAGTTCCGGCCGGAAAACATAAGATTGTTTTTCATTTCCGTCCACAAAGCTTTAAGACCGGAAATACGATTGCATTGGTCAGCAACGTCATTTTGCTCGGCTTGCTGCTGGCGGTTACCTATTTCGTTGTAAAAAAGAAGACAGATGAGCCGGACACACAAGATCAAACGATACTTTAGGCGATTTTAAAACCCAAATTATTGGAGCACGGAACAGCATACAAGTCAGTATTAAGAAATGCTGCGTATATATTTTTTATAAAGCTGTTCCCTGCTTTTGCCAGTATTGTTATTCTTATTCTTTATTCAAGAAGTCTTTCTCCGTCTGACTACGGACACTACCAGAGTTTTTGGATAAAATGGCTTTTGCTGGGCACTCTTGCCTACGCCGGTTTGCCGGTTACTATTATTACTTACGCTGCAGATGTTTTAAAACATTTCTTCCGGCAGTTCCGATTGAAGCATTACCTGCTTTTCTGCTGCTGGGTATTACTTTGGGTAGCCGTATTCTCCTGGTTCCAGGCCACAGAACTGTCGCTTCCTATTGCCCTTAGTGCAGGCCTTTTAATCTTTTATGTCATTCATTCCGTACAGGAGTCATTACTGATGGCAGCGAAGAAAATGAAGGGATTGCTCGCACTTAATTTTTTATACGCCGTTTATTTCTTTCTCATTCATCTTCAGGCGTTGCAGCAGTTCGACCTTACACGATTGCTTTTCCTGCTTTTATTGGGTATGATCGTTCGCTCCGTCGTTCTTACCTTTTTTACGGTGGCTGTGTACCGAAGGGTAAATACCGAGGCGTCTTCTATCATAGCTATAAAAAATGCACGGTCGCTTTGGTTGCATTTAGGCTTTTATGATCTCCTTCAAAACATCTTTCGTTTTATAGACAAGTTCATACTTTCTATTTTCCTCTCAGCAGGTCTTTATGCTGTTTATTTTAATGGCTCCCAGACAGCGGAGGTGCCTTTGCTGCCATATCTGCTTGGTGCGGTAGCAAGCTCTGTGCTTATCCAGCTTTCTAATGATAAAAATACCAGCAGGGAGAGGGCTTTTCGACTGATGCACGCGTCGGGGAAGCTGTTGTCGTGCATTGTTTTTCCCTTGTTCTTTTTCCTGCTTTTCTTCAGTCGCGAGCTTTTTGTTGTGCTGCTTTCGGAGAAGTATCTATCCTCCGTTGCCATCTTTACCGTCGCCATCTTTGTAGTGCCTTTGCGTGCCTACAATTTTACGCTGTTGCTGCAGCATTTTCATAAAGGAGCCCTCATCAACAAAGGTGCGCTATTAGATCTTGCCATTGCCCTTGCGTTGATGTACCCGATGTATCAATTGTTCCACCTGCCGGGCATTGCGCTGAGTTTCGTTATAAGTACCTATGTGCAGGTCGGCTATTATTTATATCATATTACGAAGGTCACAGGCGCGTCTCTCCAACAGTTGTTGCCTATAAAAAACTGGCTAATAAAGCTGGTGCTTTTTGGTGTCTTACTCTTGTCCGCTTACCTGCTGGCGTCTGGTTTTCTTGTCAACAAGATATTGGTTCTTATTGCCGGACTTCTTGTGATGACGGCAGGAAGTCTTTTTACTTTACAGCGGGAATATAAAGCGTTGAAAAAATAAATTACTTCTGCACAACTATCATCAGGCGGTAGGCTTTCTTTGCTGTAACGGCAATTGCTGCCTTGTCCAGTCCTTCCCACAAAGAGAGTGGCAGGAAGTCCAGCAGTTTTTGGATATGCGCCTTTACCAGCAGTTTGCTATTAAACACTTTCATATCTACTTTCTTTGCTTCCTTCGGTAAATATTGCTGGATGCTCTTCTCCGTAAAGGAGTGTAAATGCGCATTGTGCGGCGTAAGCTGGTTGCAGTGGATGCAGAGAGACGTGCGGATCAGTTCGTTATAAGGGGTGGTGACAATCAGTTTTCCGCCCGGCTTCAGCACATTAAAGAGCTCTGCCAGAAACTTTTTCGGATCAGGCACATGTTCTATGATTTCTGAGGCAACGATACAATCCACAGAGTCTTGCTTAAATGGCAATTCAAAAACATCGGCCACCAAAGCATGATGATAGGCCGAAGGGTTCTTTTTGATGGCTTTTATAGGGTTGATATCAGAAATGTCCATCGAAATCACGTTCTGTTTCCTTGCCACCAGTTTTTGGGAGAGCCAGGCACCTCCGCATCCTACATCCAGTGTCCAGTCTGCCTTTTCGGGGACCTGAGATAAGATAGTCTGATGCAGGCGATTGATCTCCTCCCGTTCTACGGGGTTTTCCGATTGCTCTGTATAGTCGTAAGCCGCTGCGTCATTCTGGTAGTGTTCTTTATACTGAAACTGAGTGCCTGCCTGCTCGTGTCTTTCAGTGGTTGTAAGGGAAGCATTCAAATTGTCCGTGAGCAGGATCGGAACATTTTCTCTAAATACGAAAAAATCCTCATGTTCCCCATCTGTAAGTGCATCGTTCTTCAAATACAGGGGTGTTTTATAAATAGGATGTACCAGAAGACCCAGGAATGCCTCGGAAATAATCATGCGCAAATATAGCCTGAAAGCCAATCCTTTGTATGAATCTCCGTCTCTGTCATGAGTCTTAGTTTTATATTTGACCAAGAGTAAAAGGTTACTCAATCAACATTTTAATAAAGGAAAATATGGTGAAACGCTTAGATACACAGCTTGAAGCAGCTGGAGCAGAATTCCTTGTTCTCGGAAACCTACTCATAGAGAAGATCGCATCCTTCAAATCTTACCACAATTTCAAAGGTTACGATATAATTTCTACGAATCCTGAACTAAATACTTCTGCTCGGATTCAAGTCAAAAGCAGATATCAAACCGGTTGGAATGGCTTCATTATTAACAATTTTGATTGTGATTTCGTAGTTCTAGTAGCATTAAACCGTGGTTATAAAAAGCAAAAGAAGAATGGTGAAAGTGGAATAAAGTCTCCTGACTGTTACGTTTTTCCTATTTCATATATTAGAAATCTGGAAAAAGAAAGAAGCCAGTTTGGAAAAATATCAAAGTCAAAGCTGTCAGATTTAGATAGTTATAAAAACAGATGGGATCTGATAGCAACTTTCCTGAGCCAATAGTGTAAGCTATGTGTAGGACTTCGAAGTCTATGTATCGGATAACGAAGTTCCTAAGTCGGACGACAAAGTACCATGGTCGGATGACAAAGTACCATGGTCGGACGCCAAAGTACCATGGTCAGATGACAAAGTACCATGGTCGTACGACGAGTTACCATGGTCTGACGTTAAAGTACCATGGTCGGACGACAAAGTACCATGGTCTGACGTTAAAGTACCATGGTCGGATGACGAAGTACCATGGTCAGATGACAAAGTACCATGGTCGGACGCCAAAGTACCATGGTCAGATGACAAAGTACCATGGTCGAACGGCGAATTGCCTTGGTCGGACTGCGAGTTACCTTGGCCGACCGTATAGGAAAAAGCCACCGCGACAAACGATATTTTGTAGCTTTAAAAAAATATTTACTTGAAGCGGCAACGTTCTTTACAAAACATTCCCAACACCGGTTTTGGCGCTAATAGCGGTGCGGAAGGCGGAAGACTTACCAATAAAGATGGAAGCATCAATCTGCGCAAGACCGGGTTGCCGTTTTGGGAGCGCATTAGTCTTTACCATAGCCTGCTGCGGATGCCGAGGGCGAAGTTTCTGCTCAGTATCTTTCTTTTTTATGGTTGTCTGAATTTGGTGTTTGCGTTTGTTTATATGCTTATCGGCGTAGATCATTTGCTCGGTGTAGATGGAACACAGATGGCTGGTTTCTTTCAGGCGTTTTTCTTCAGCTCTCAAACTCTTACCACTGTAGGTTATGGACATATTAGTCCGGATGGCCTGGTCACCAATACCATTGCTTCTTTAGAATCTTTTTTCGGGATTCTTTCTTTTGCGATGGTCACCGGTTTGCTATATGGACGGTTTACCCGTCCGAAGGCTTACTTGCTTTTCAGTAAAAATGCCATTATTGCCCCTCATAAGGGTGTGACTGCTTTAATGTTTCGCACGGCTACGTATAAGAATAATCATTTGACTGAGGTGGAAGCGCAGCTTACTATCGCATTCCATGTCAATGAAGAGGGCAAGAAGGTGACACGCTTTTACCCTTTGAATCTTGAAATAAGCAAGGTTAATTCCCTGGCGCTGAGCTGGACTGTAGTTCATTTAATTGATGAGGAGAGTCCGCTTTACCAGATGAGTGAGGAAGAAATGAAGCAGTCTGATATTGAAATTCTCGTGTTTATGAAGGGCTTTGACGATCATTTTTCCAACATCGTGCAGCAACGCACCTCTTATACGTTTGAGGAAATTGTTTACGGAGCAAAGTTTATCCCGATGTTTAAGCGATCAGAAGACCAGCAGGCTACCATTCTTGAATTAAACAGGATAAATGAGTTTGAGAAGGTACCACTTCCCACATCCGTACTGCAGCGATAACGGTTCCCGGAAGTC
>DATJDP010000058.1:0-22368 GCA_035497355.1 Flavipsychrobacter sp. | reverse complement strand
GTCTGAATCAGGATTTACCGGATGTCAGAATAAGGAGGATTATCAAAGTGGGAGATATGATAATCGCATATGACATCCTGTAAATCCTTTAATCCTGAGGGTTAAATGCCTTCTTGTATGATTCTGTAAGTCTGCCCTCTGGGAGTCTGCCTTCTGCAAGTCTGCCTTCTGCAAGTCTGCCCCCTGCAAGTCTGCCCCTTCAAGCTCTGTCCCCATTTACGCTACGAGATAATTGCACAGCTTATAAAGAGCGCGGGCACCGACGATGCTATCAATACCGTCTACACCATACTGACCGGTACTTACCTCATTCAAGTCAAATCCAATTATTTCACGACCGCTATTTTTAAGCGTTTTGAAGAGATAGAACACTGCGTCGAGTTCAAATCCTCCGGGAACAGGAGTGCCTGTGTTAGGGCATAGCTTCGGATCAAGGCCGTCTATGTCGAAACTGATATAGACTTTTTGCGGCAACTGTGCTACTATTTCTTCGCATATCTTCTTCCAGGTGTCGCCTTCAAAAATCTTTTCCTTGATCGTTTTATCAAACCATGTGCTGATTCTATCAGGATTCGCTTGCATCATTTCGACTTCCTCATCGCAATAGTCGCGGATACCAACCTGTACCAGCTTTTTAACCTCAGGAATTTCGTTGAGGATATTGTACATGATAGAGGCATGAGAATAAGTAAATCCTTCGTAAGCCTTTCGCAGGTCAGCATGAGCATCTATCTGCAGCACTCCAAACTCAGGGTGCATTTCAGACAGTGCTTTAATAAAGCCCAGCGGTGTGCTGTGATCTCCGCCAATCAGCGCTACTTTCTTTCCTGCCTTCAGAAAAGTAGAAGTCATTTCATGCACCCAGTTGTAAAGCAGGATACCACCGTCGTTCACCTCTTCCAATTTTTCTGCAAGCTGCTCATTGTCGTCCACAAGGCCGCCCTCAATAAGGTGAGAAATGATAAGCTCTGCACACTGCCGCAGGTAATCACTTTTCTTTTTAATGTTTTTGTCAACCGGGAGCATGTAGAATCCCTTCTTCCATGCATCGGGAGTGTCCGGGTCATACAGATCCACCTGCATAGACGCTTCAAAGATATTTTCCGGTCCGCGGGATGTACCGTCTCTGTAAGAAATCGTCACTTCCCATGGTACAGGCAGAAGGATCAATTCGGCGTCTGATTCTTTAAAGGGTAGCCCAAATATATTATTTGACTTTAAGCCAACAGAGTTAGGATCGAAGCCAGAAAGGTCCACTGCCATTTTTTATAGTTTTCTTTAACGCCGCGAAATTAAAACTTAAATGGTAGAAAGCTCTTTATCCTTTAACTTTGCGCTGTTAGAAAAACAATAAAGTTTACTCCCGTAAAAAATTAGGTAGCATGAAGAAGACCCATATCGTGATATTAGTGCTTGTAGCGGCTGCGGTATGTATCATTGTAAGCATGTTCGGAGATTTTAGCACTTATGAGACCTTCGGCTCAGCTTCTAAGGAGCCTGGTAAACAATACCATGTGATCGGCTACCTGGAAAAAGACAAGAGCATGGAGTATGATCCTGTGAAAGACCCCAACCATTGTGTTTTTTATGCGAAAGACAAGGCAGGTAAAGTCAGCAAAGTGATATTTAATGGCGCAAAGCCAACAGATATTGAAAAATCGGAACAGATCGTAATGACCGGTTATGTAGAGGACGGCACTTTCCGTTGCAGCAAGATCCAGATGAAATGCCCTTCCAAGTACAAGAAAGACCAGGTAGTGGTCGGTACCGGAGGACAAATCTAGGAAAGATGGAAACGATATTTATACAGGTAGCAAAAAAGGAAGATGCTGATTTGATAAAGAAGTTTTTATCAAAGATGCAGTCAGTTTCTTCCGTTAGCACTTCTGCATGTTGGTGATTACAGAATCATTCAGGACGGTAGAAGTTTGAGAGTTAATAATAATAAAGATGGGGCACCGTAAGGACGTTTACGACTAGTTTCATCGAAATCATAGCTTACAACAGAAAAAGAAGGAAAGTGGACACTAATTTCATAGGAGAAAATCTGAGGCCCGGGCAACTGGGTCATTTTTTTGTAATTGTATTCTTCGTCGCTGCCTTGTTCAGCGCTTTCAGTTATTTCAGGGCTGCACGTTCGGAAAATGAGCCCGAAAAAGGAGCCTCATGGCTGGCTTTAGGAAGAAGCGGCTTTATTGTTCACGCTATTTCTATCTTCGGCGTTTTCCTGTCTCTTTATTATATTATTGCCAATCATCTTTTTGAATATCATTATGCGTGGGAGCACTCCTCGAGAGCACTTCCAACCAAATATCTTCTTTCCTGTTTCTGGGAGGGGCAGCAGGGAAGCTTTATGCTATGGGCTTTCTGGCACAGTGTGCTCGGCCTGGTTGTGATGAAAACAAGCAAAGGCCTTGAAAGCAGGGTAGTGTGCATCATTTCTATTGTGCAGGTGGCGCTGGCTACGATGCTGCTTGGCTTCTACTTCGGTCCTGATATAAAAGTAGGGGGCACCCCTTTTATGCTGCTGAGAGATGCAATGCAGAGTGCTCCAATATTTCAGCAGGCAAACTATATGGACTTTATTAAGGATGGTAACGGACTGAACCCTCTGTTGCAGAATTACTGGATGGTTATCCATCCGCCTGTTTTGTTCCTTGGTTTTGCTTCCACATTGATCCCCTTTTCCTATACCATTGCTGCTTTATGGAAAGGAGAATACCAGACATGGATAAGAGACACACGCATCTGGGCGCTGTTTGCAGGGGCTGTTTTAGGAACCGGCATTATGATGGGTGGCGCCTGGGCTTATGAATCACTGACTTTTGGCGGCTATTGGGCATGGGATCCCGTAGAGAATGCTTCGCTGGTGCCATGGCTTACCTTGATAGGCGGTTTGCATACTCTGATCATCTTTAAGGCGACGAAGCGTTCCCTTCCGTTCACGCTTATCCTGCTCATTCTTACTTATATGCTCGTATGGTACTCCACCTTCCTTACCCGTACCGGCGTTCTTGGCGATACTTCCGTTCACGCATTTACCGGCGAAGGCAAATCGCTGTACTGGCATTTGCTGATTGTGCTCGGTCTGCTGCTCATAATGAGTGTTTCGCTGCTTGCATACAGGTGGAAAACGCTGCCAAGGGTAAAAGGAGAAGAGGCTACGAGTTCCCGGGAGTTCTGGATGTTTATTGGCTCGTTTGTTCTGCTCCTTTCATCTTTACAGATATCTATCAGTACTTCTATCCCTGTATGGTCGCCGTTGGCAAAGTGGATAACGGGAAAGGAAATAGCTCCCCCGGTTAATCCTGTTCAGCATTATAACAGTATTCAGGTGTGGGTGGCTATCATTCTTGCTGTTTTGTCCGCTTCTATACTTTATCTGCGTTTCAAGACAAGCGATAGTAAGGTGGTGTGGCGCCGGTTAGGAATCATTGCTGCGATTGCTTTGGTGATAACCCTCATCATCGGCTTTACTCAAAAGATCAATGTTATTCAATACAGCCTTTTACTATTTGCTTGTTGCTTTGCCATTACAGCTAATATTTATTATGCCTTTGGTATTCAGAAGCAAATTAAAAAGATGGGACCTTCTGTCGCTCACCTGGGCTTCGGACTCGCACTATTAGGTATCCTTCTTTCTTCTTTCAATAAAGAAGTAATATCCTATAACACGCTGGGCGTGACAATGGATTTCGGTAAGAAAACTGCAGCAGAAAACGTGAAAGAAAGCAGAGAGAATGTGTTAATGTTCAGGAATACACCAGTAGTAATGGGTGACTATGTAGCTACCTATGAAGGCGATTCTACTTCTTCCAAAGATCCGCGCACCTTTTACAAAGTGCAATATGAAAGAAGAGACACCGTGACAGGAAAGGTGAAGGAAGCCTTTACGCTTTATCCCGATGCCTTCGTGAACCCTAAGGGACAGGAAGGGCTTATTGCTAACCCTTCTTCCAAGCACTATCTCACAAAAGACATTTTCACTTATGTGACACAGGTATTAGACCCGACGAAGAAAGTAGATACTGCGGCTTACAAGTCTTATACCGTGAGGAAAGGTGATAGCATTTTCCTTGCGAACGGATATGTGGTATTTAATGATTTTGACCAGCCGAAATACGATCAGCAAACCGGCGACTTATCGGTTAAGGCAAAGCTGACTGTCTATGACCTGAAAGGCCAGGCAGGAGTACTTACACCGAAATATTCTATAGAAAACAATACTTACCAAAGCTTTGAAGAAGATACATTGAAGAGTATGGGCCTCTACACGCGCTTTGTAAAGGTGATTCCTGATGAGAATTCCATAGAACTGATGATCAGGCAAACTGACCCTAAGGATGACTACATCGTTTTAAAAGCCCTTGTGTTTCCTTTTATCAATGTGCTGTGGCTTGGTATTGTGGTAATGGTAGCGGGCTTTTTCCTGAGTATGTGGAACAGGATTACTAAGAAAGAGAAGTTGCCTAAGATTTTGGCGGATAGATAGTGGTTGGAAAAGTTGGAGGTGGTTGGAAAAAAGTTGGAGATGATTGGAGGTTGGGAAAGTTGGACGGTAAGGAATCGTGAGAAGTCCATTGCAAGAAAGGATGGGTTTAGCTTGATTGTGAAACTCGTGCTAATCAGGAGGAATAGGAAGATTTGCTTGATATTATCATTAGGGCGGACACTCAGGTCTGCCCTAATCTGTTTCTGACGGGAATTAATGTGTAACCGCAAGGGCTAAACAAGAAAGGCGATATATAGAATTGCACGCCTTCCGCGGTGCCGGAATAAGAAAAGCTGTCTCAATCTGAGACAGCTTTTCTTTAATAAGCTATGTTTCGTTATTACTTAATCCAGAGGGATGCGTCTCCGCCATTAACTCCGAAGTCGTCAACATTACCGGCAGGATCTGTAACTACATACCGCATTACTATCTTGCCGTTGTCGCCGTAATATTTTTCATCAGTTATATAGCCAAAGCCATATATCTTATTGCCATTAATGGTCTGGTTTGGAATAGTGATCGTATCGCCTTTTACGAACGCCTGAACTTCATCTACAAAAAGGTTACGGAAGTTCTTGATCCTTACCTCACTGAGGTTCGGGCCTTTTTCAACCGCAATAGAGTACTGGGCAGCGTTAGAGTAAGTTCCGTCTTCTGTTATGTTCCAGATACCGAGGTAGCGCGTTCTTGTTATGGTTTCGCACTGGGGGCCTTCATAGCCTGAGGGACAAAGGCACTGCCCGTCTGTACAAACTCCGCCGTATGCGCAAACAATGGCTTTACATTTATCTTCAGAGCAGGATGATGAAGTTACTGCAGTAAAGGCAGTTAGAGCGCCGAGCGCAGACAGCAAAATGGTTTTAAACCGGGCTTTCATTAGCACCAACATTTTTTAAAGGAGCTTAAAGATAAAAGAAACAATTTTAAAAAGCAACCTTACTGTTTTTCATTAGGTGCTTATTATAGCCTTATGATGTGCAGTAATCTGATTGCCCGGCTAAAATTGTGAATTTTCGTGTGAAAAACAAATAGAATGGAAATATTTTATCGTTCTGCTTCCATTTTATATTCCTTAATGCCACGATAAATGGCCAGGGCAACTTCCTGTTGTCCTGCTTCTGAATTGAGATAGGCCTCCTCATCCGGATTGTTAATGAAGCCAATTTCTACCAATACACCGGGCATGGCACTACCGGCTAAAACTTCCAGCCCCTTTTGCTTCACCCCTTTGTCCGATCTTCCCTGGCTCGCAAACTCCTGCTGTATCTTAGAGCCCAGCGACACACTTCTGCTCAAAAAAGCTTGTGAATATTGAGCGATAATGATAGCCGTCTGAGGGTCGTTTTCATTAAGCAGTCCCGGTTCTTCTGTCACTTCATCTCCATATTCGCCGATGGCGTCTTCTTTTTGAGGAGTTCTATGTAGTCCTAATACATAAGTTTCGGTTCCGTTGGCTTGAGTTACCCTGCTGTGGGTGGTTTTATAAACCGGAACCTTTACGTGTCTTTTACCTTTTTTTACTGTTTTGTAACCGCTAAGAGTACGTGTTGTCGTTCCTGGTGTAGCGTTTACGTGAATGGAGATAAAAAGATCTGCATTCGATTTATTGGCCACTTCGTGTCTGTCAACAAGGGTAGGATAAACATCGGAAGTACGCGTATAAAGCACATTTACGCCACTCAGGCTGTCGCGGACAAGTTTGCCCACCCTCAGGGTTACTGCAAGAGCCAGATCCTTTTCGTAGGAATACTGGCCACGGGCACCAACATCGTGACCTCCATGGCCTGCGTCAAGAACAATTTTTGTGATCTTTTTCCCGCCTGCAAAAAGAGAAACTGGCAATACAAATAATGTCAGTACGACAAACAAAAGTTTAATGCGCATATCGGGGATTCTGTCTTAAGTTTAAAATGTACAATCTGATTCAGGTACTTGTAAATAAGCTAATTTTGTGCCGTTCATGAGCCTGAGCGGTAAAATTATTTTAAAAAAGCCATTGATACACTGTTTGCTTTGTCTGCTCACAGTGTTTTTTATGTCAGCTTTAACAAACTTTTCCTTTGCCCAGGGGCTGCGTCGCTCTATGGTTGCCAATATCGCCCCGGATACTTTGTCGATGAAAACTGATTCGTCACAGACATTGCCAGCCTCCGATTCTTCCGCTAAGGCCGCTCTGGCGGATTCTTTAGGGATCAGGATTTCAAAAGATGCACTTACCGACATAGTGACCGCTGAAGCTACCGATTCCGCGGTTATGGATATGAAGAATAATCTCTTTTATCTCTACGGCGATGCAAAGGTAAATTATCAGGATCTGAAACTGAATGCCGGCGAGGTGATTTTTGATCAACAAACCAACACCGTTACCGCACAACCCGCATTTGACAGCAGTGGCGCAATAGCCAAACGTCCAACATTTGCCCAGGGTTCGGAAACGGTAACCTATGACTCGCTACAATACAATTTTAAGAGTAAAAGAGCGATCATACGGAATGCAAGATCGCAGTATGGAGAAGGTTTCGTTTACAGTCAGCAGGTGAAGAGAAATCCCGATCAGTCCATTTTTGGCTGGAGAAACGTTTATACAACTTGTTCTCTTGATACCCCACACTATGGTATTCGTGCACAAAGAATAAAGGTGATTCCTAATAGAGTCATCGCTTCCGGTTCTGCCAATATTGTAATAGAACAGGTGCCAACACCGATCTTTCTTCCTTTCGGTTTGTTTCCGATCACACAAAGACAGCGTTCAGGGTTTCAGTTGCCTACCTATACCGTGGAGCAGGAGCGTGGTCTTGGCTTAACGAACGGCGGATATTATTTCTATATCAACGACTACGTGGATTTTTTGATGATGGCAAACCTGTACACTAAAGGAAGCTATAGCCTTAGTGGTATCAGCACTTATTCTAACAGGTATCATTATAGCGGCGGGCTTTCATTGAGCTATGCTTACAATAAAACTGGTGAGACTTACGAACCCGGTGCCTCCACTAAAAAAGATTTTATGATCAACTGGCGGCATCAGACGGATCCGAAAGCAAAGCCAGGAACCAACTTCAATGCTTCAGTTACCGTTGGTACCTCTTCTTTCTACTCTAATACCAGCTACGATTATAACAATATCCTTAACAACCAGTACACTTCCAATATCAGCTATACCAAGAATTGGCAGAATAAGCCCTATAGTCTTTCGGTAGCGGCGCGGCATAATCAGAATACACAGTCGCATGTAGTGGAAGTATATCTGCCTGAACTCAACTTTTACATTGCTCAGTTCAATCCGTTTCAGAATAAGAAGAGGATAGGAACACCACGCTGGTATGAAAAGATAACAGCCAGCTACAATTTCAATCTCGTTAATCAGACATCTTTCTACGATTCTACATTTAGCCTCAATACCCTTGCGTTAAACGACTTTAGGAATGGAATGAAACACAGTATTCCTATTTCTGCTTCTTATAATGTGCTGCGGTTTATCAACCTTTCTTTCAATACAAACTACACGGAGTACTGGCTTACGAACAGGCAGTATAAATACTTTAATGCATCAGAAGCAAAGGTGGATACTATTGCCAGCAGAGGGTTTTTTACGGCGCGTGACTTTAATGCACAGGTAAATGCAAGTACGCGTATTTATGGGTTAAAAATGTTTCATGGTAAAAAGCTGATGGGCATACGTCATGTACTCACACCATCTGTAGGCTTTAACTATACACCCGACTTTGCTGCTGCCCCCTTCCGTTATTATTATATGACCCGGTTGGATACCAGCGGCCGCTTCAGCTACGTTTCTCCTTTTGAAGGTTCTATCATAGGTACTCCGGGCCTAAACCAATATGGAAAATTTGCGAGCAATATCAACTTCGGTATAGATAATAATGTACAAATAAAGGTTCGATCGAAAAGCGATACCACCGGTGCTGGTAAAAACATCTCCTTAATTGACGGGTTAAGTATCACCTCTGCATACAATATTGCTGCTGATTCTTTTAATTGGAGCTATGTGAATATGAGCTTCAGAACAAATATCCTTGAGAAGCTGAATATAAGTGCCGGGGCCGTTTTCGATCCTTATGCAACTGATTACAACACAGGAAGAAGACTACCAGTAACCATGTGGCAAAACGGCAGCGGACTTATGAAGCTGAGAAATGCCAATATTGCCCTGAGTGCGAATTTCCGTTCAAAGCCAAAGTCTGAAAAGTCGAACCCTGTGGTCCGGACTGATGAGTATAGCCAGATAATGCAAAATGGTGGCTATTATAATTATGTGGATTTCAATATACCCTGGAGTATGAATCTTAGTTATAGTCTTAATATTGATAAGCAGTATGCCGCCTATTCGAAAAGTGACACTACAGTATTAGGCCAAAACCTAATGTTCAGCGGCGATTTCAATCTAACGTCGAGGTGGAAGGTTTCCGTTTCGAGTGGTTATGATTTTGAGACAAGCTCACTCACCTTTACATCAATAGACATCTATCGCGACCTCCATTGCTGGGAGATGCGACTGGGAACAATTCCTTTCGGTCCGAGAAAAAGTTTCAATTTCACCTTAAACGTAAAAGCTTCTATCCTGCAGGATTTGAAGCTTGTACGAAGGCGAGATTACCGCGATGCTGTCTATTAATGCCACTCATTTTAGCAGTAAGCGCACGAATTGTACATTTGCACCTCATTTAATTATTTTTGTACCGCTTCTTTCAAACTTATTTATATAAAAAGCTATTATGGCAGTTGTAGATTTAGTAATGCCCAAGATGGGTGAGAGCATTATGGAGGCTACTATTTTAAAGTGGCATAAAAAGCCGGGCGACAAAGTACGTATGGATGAAACCATACTGGAAATTGCAACTGATAAAGTAGACAGCGAAGTGCCTTCCACCGCAGAAGGGACAATTACTGAAGTTTTGTTCAACGAAAACGATGTAGTACCTGTTGGCACCGTGATTGCAAAAATCGATACAGCCGGAGCTGCAACAGCAGTGTCTCAGCCTGCAGCCCCTGCTCCAGCATCAGTTCCAGTGCCTTCACCTGCACCTCAACCGCAGCAAGTATCAGCACCTGCAGCCCCGGCGCCAGGTCCGATTGGTAATTCGGAAGGCAACCGGTTCTACAGTCCACTTGTGCTCAATATTGCCGGTAAAGAAGGCATTGGTATGGCAGAGCTGGAGCAAATATCAGGTACGGGAAATGAAGGTCGCGTAACTAAAAAAGACATTCTAAACTACGTTGCAATGCGTCAGAATGGTCACGCACCTGCTCCTGCAGCGCAACAGCCGGCTGCACAGGCACAAGCGCAACCAGCACCAGCGGCACCACAGCAGGCATCTTCCACACCTGCTCCGGAGGCAGCATCTGCGACATCATCAGTGGCTTCTCCTTCCTATGGCGGAAATGTAGAAATTATCGAAATGGACCGCATGCGCAAGCTGATTGCCGACCACATGGTGCGCAGCAAGGCTACATCTCCGCACGTTACCAGCTTTACAGAGTGCGATGTTACTAACATTGTACGCTGGAGGGAGAAAGCAAAGAAGGAATATGAAAAGAAGTATGGTGAGAAGATCACATTCACACCTATTTTCATCGAAGCGATCGTAAACTGCATCCGCAAGTTCCCGATGATCAATAGCAGTGTGGATGGCAATAAGATCATTGTAAAGAAGGATATCAATATCGGTATGGCTACCGCCCTGCCAAGCGGCAACCTGATTGTACCTGTTATTAAAAACGCAGACACTAAAAATCTGTTAGGCCTTACTAAAGATGTGAACGGCCTCGCAGGTGCTGCCCGTACCAATAAGCTGAAAGCTGACGATACACAGGGCGGAACATTTACGATGACTAACGTCGGTACGTTCGGAAGCCTGATGGGTACACCGATTATCAATCAGCCTCAGGTAGCTATACTTGCTGTTGGAAGCATTAAGAAACGACCGATGGTATTGGAAACAGAAGCGGGCGATGTGATTGCCATCCGCCATATGATGTATCTGTCTCTTAGCTACGACCACAGGATTGTTGATGGCTCTCTTGGTGCCAGCTTCCTGACTGCTGTTGCGAATGAACTCGAAGCTTTTGATATTAACAGAGAAATATAGTATTTACATTTTATAGATTGACAGAAGGGCTGCATCAAGGAAACGATGCAGCCCTTTCTGTTTTCCTTAGTGAGGCGCCTGAATGCCTGAATGGGACTTGACTCTTCAGCGATGCTCTTTGCATCTGTTTCTTCAGCAATCTTTTCTTATATAGGGCTTCTTCGGAAGGATTAGCTTGGCACCAACTGCTCTTATGTCCGAAAAAGACCGGAATACTCTACCTGAAAACTGCATTTGTGGCGGAAAAAAGGTAAAAACACAGGTTGTATATTGAATCCTCTTGCCACCGGGTGTGAAACGTCGTTTCGCACCCGGTAAAGCATTCGGAGCGGGTGCGAAAACCCTTTTCGCACCCGGTAAAACGTTCCGAGTGGGTGCGAAATGACTTTTCACACCCGGTGAAACTTTCGCAACGGGTGCAAAAACACTTTTCACACCCGGTGAAACCTTCGCAACGGGTGCAAAAACACTTTTCACACCCGGCAAAACGTTCGGAGCGGGTGCGAAACGACTTTTCACACCCGGTGAAACAATCCCACCGGGTGCTAAAACACTTTTCACACCCGGTCCCACCTTTAGGTCGGGTGCGAAACGTCGTTTCGCACCCGTAGCTAAGATAATCTTGCAAGACATTGGGAAATTCGGAAAGGTGGAAACACCTCTGGTCATCAAATCACATGGCCTGATTGACACTGTATTATTTTAGAGTTAGTATATTCGTCTAAAGTCTTTAATATGAAATCGTGTCTCCTGCTTGCCTTAATTGGTATACTCGCTTTTTCTGGTTGCAACAAAAAGGACAAAGACCTTACTGCTAAAGACATTGTCGGCACCTGGCAGGAACAGGAAACTTCGGGCTCATTTGCCGGTGCTACCTGTAGATTTACCTTCAGGAGCGATGATAGTTTTTTCGCAAAGGTGGTTGCTTACACTGACGTAATCGACTCGTCAAATCCATGCGTAGGTAACCCGGTTTCTTATATAAAGGGAAGTTTTTCCGTTGCCGGAAATCAAATCAGTTTTGATGGAGCTTATTTCGATAGCACCTATCTCACCCCTTCATCTAATTGTGCGGGAATAACAACCTATCACGCTCAATATATAAGCATATATAAAGGCGACGAGTTGATCTTAAACGCGAATGCTCCTAACGAGTGGGGCAAGATCAAACTATACAGAGAACGATAGACGCCATTTTACTGAGAAGTAGCTTTAGGCTTGTTCAGCAAATACAGATAAAGAAAACCTGCAATGCCTGATATTAATGAAGCCGTTATGATAGCGACTTTTGCTATCAGTTGAATCCCAGGCAAATCAAAAGCGAGCGTTGCAATGAAGATTGACATTGTAAAGCCTATTCCGGCAATCATTCCAGTTCCCCACAGCTGCTTCCATGTCATGCCATCTGGCAGGGAAGCGAAGCCGAGCCTTACAGATAATAAGGCAAATACAAATATTCCTATAGGCTTTCCGAATACAAGTCCCATTAAGATACCATGGTGTACTGCTGACTGGAAAATGAATGAAAAAGAATCAGGAAGTAGGATGGCAGTATTGGCAAGAGCGAACAACGGCATGATGATAAAATTTACGGGATCGTGCAAAGCATGTTCCAATTGCTCTGCCTTGTGCAGTGGAATAGTAAAAGCCAGAAGTACACCGGCGATAGTGGCATGCACTCCTGAATTAAATACACAATACCATAGAAGCAAGCCAAGCACCAGATAGATAGCGTATTGCCGCACTTTTAAAAGATTCATTACGCTTAATATAACCAGCAGTCCTGCACCAAACAACAGATAGTTCCAGTGGATTTCGCTAGTATAAAAAATAGCAATAGCGAGAATACCGCCAAGGTCATCAATGATGGCAAGAGCAGTAAGAAAGATTTTGAGAGATAGTGGCGCGCGCTTACCTAATAGCGAGAGAACAGCCAGGGAAAAGGCTATGTCCGTGGCCATAGGTATTCCCCATCCACTTTTGAATTGAGTGCCACCGCACCAAAGCAGATAGATGACCGCAGGAACCACCATCCCGCCCGCAGCAGCTATAACGGGCAACATAGATTTCTTAATGCTGGCCAGTTCTCCGACAAGTAATTCCCTTTTTATCTCCAGCCCTACCAGAAAGAAAAACAAGGTCATCAACCCATCGTTTATCAAATGCAAGACTGTATGCGGGAAATGTAGACTTCCTGCATGAATCGGCAGCTCACGCTCCCAAAAATGAATATAACTGCCACCCCAGGAAGAGTTGCTCACTATTAAAGAAATAACAGTGCAGCAGATCAACACAATACCTACAGAGCGACTGTCGTCAATAAATTCTTTAATAGGAGAGATGATGTTTTCCTTAATGATTCTTTTTGGAGATGCGGCCATTCCGACAAAAATAGTAATCGATAAATAAACCGATGAATTGACACGTCTGTGTTTTATAGCAGCTTAACTTTGCGGACGTTATAAGCATCTAACCTTTGCCGTCCGCTTATGAAAGCAGTCAACCACTTCACTCTTTTTTCTGCGCTGATACTTCTTGTTTTATTCAGTTGTCATCAGCCGCTCTATGTTCAGCAGCATATAGATACAAACTATACTATAGACAGCAGCCTGTCAGCAGACAGCAATCTCGTAAAGATGCTGCAGCCATACAAAACCGGTGTGGACACTCAAATGCTGGTTGTGATTGGCAGGACTGACATACCACTCACAAAAGCGCAACCTGAATGTACTCTAGGCAACTTCATGGCGGATGCGCAAATGGTGGCTGCAAAAAAGATAGACCCCAAGGTAGTGGCGTCTGTAATGAACTATGGAGGCATACGTCTGCCATATATCGCTCCCGGTGCTATAACGCGTGGAAAAATATATGAGTTGATGCCATTTGATAATATGCTTACCATTGTTGAAGTGCCCGGAAAAGTGCTGCGACAGTTTTGCAGCCACATGGCCAAATACAGAGGCTGGCCTGTGACGGGCATTCGTTATACTATAAAAAATAAGGATGCAACCGACATTTTCGTAAATGGCGAGCCGCTAAATGATCAACTCGTTTATAAAGTTGCGATGAGTGACTATATAGTTCGCGGTGGCGACAATTGTGACTTCCTATTTCCATTAAAAAGGCGTTATACGAGCATCTTTGTAAGAGATGCATTGATAGAATATGTGCAGGCGTTGAATCAGGAAAACAAGCCTTTGCATCCGGAAATTGAAAGCAGAATTCAATATGCTGAATAGAAGAACGTTTATAAAAACAACTGCGATAGGTAGTGGGCTGATGCTCGCCGGTGGCTTCCCCTTTGAGAGTCTTGCCGGTGAAAAGCTGCATAAGCTTACCATCCTGCATACCAATGACGTGCATAGTAGGCTGGAGCCTTTTCCGATGGACGGAAGTAAATATGAAGGACAGGGCGGAGTAGCGGCGCGTAGTACACTGATCAATAAGATAAGGAGTGAGGAGGAACATGTGATACTGCTTGACGCGGGTGATATTTTTCTGGGTACTCCTTACTTTAATCTTTATAAAGGCGAGCCCGAAATGAAGGCAATGAGCATGATGGGATATGATGCAGCCACAATGGGTAACCACGATTTTGACGCAGGAGTGGAAGGCTTTGCCAAACAGTTGGTTCACGCAAATTTTCCAATACTGACGGCTAACTATGATTTCACAGATACAGCGCTGGAGGGCAGGACACAACCATACACGACGATAAAAAAAGGCGATCTTAAAATCGGTATCTTTGGTCTTGGTATACAGCTTAGAGGGCTGGTAGCACAGGATGGCTATGGTAAGACAAAGTATCTGGAGCCGATACAAATCGCTAATAATATTGCAGAGCGATTGAAGAAAAGGGAAAAATGTGACTTCATTATTTGTCTTTCGCATCTGGGGTATGAATACAGCTTTAACAAGGTGAGCGATTTGATACTTGCTAAAGAATCTCAACATATCAACCTTGTTATTGGTGGTCATACACATACTTTTTTAGACGAACCTGTGACCATAAAAAATAAAAAAGGAGCGCCGGTTGTAATCAATCAGGTTGGATGGGCAGGATTAAGATTAGGACGATTAGATTATGTGTTCGATAGCAAAAAAAGTTCCAATCTTTTCAATACACAATCTGTAATTATCCGGAAACAAACAAGGGGGTGATAATTTTTTTTTTCAACAAAATGTTGGCAATTTCGTCTTCCCGCTCAAGTGAACAACGAGAGCATCAAATACAGAGCAGATAAGGATTTTGGAGCGCCCGGATTAAAAAGAATTTAAGGAATTATAGGTTGGATTTAGACGCCCCGGAGGATGGAAAAATGACCGGTAAGAAAATCGTCACTATAATAATTTGCTTTATCTGGAAAAATGGTTTTAATTTAATGAACGAGTAACCGTAACATGGATAATAATCTCTACAATACATCAAATCAATCAATCAATGAAGCCGAAGCAGTTTGGGAAAAATGTTTGAGTATTATAAAGGATAATATCAACTGGCGAACATACCAGACATGGTTTGAGCCTATTCGTGCCGTTGCCCTTACCGGTGCAGTACTTACGCTGCAGGTACCGAGTCAGTTTTTTTATGAGTGGCTTGAAGAACATTATGTTGAACTACTTGGCAAAACAATTAAAAGAGTTTTAGGAAGAGAAGGGAAACTGGAATATCGCATACTCATGGAAAGCAGTATTTCACAACGCAATCCAGCTTCCATTAATATGCCTGCGAGTAATTACAATAAGCCATCCAAAGATTCTAATTATGTCGACATGCCGCTTAAGTGGGATGATCCGAATAATATAAAAACGCCTTACGCCATCCCTGGTTTGAAAAGGATGCAGATAGACCCGCAGCTGAATGCAAACTATACATTCGACAACTATGTGGAAGGAGACTGCAATCGTGTAGCGCGCTCTGCCGGTCTGCATGTTGCACAAAAGCCAGGTGCGACCGCGTTTAATCCACTTGTCGTTTTTGGCGGTGTCGGTTGGGGAAAGACCCACCTGATACAGGCTATAGGTAACGAAGTGCGCCGCCTTCATCCGAATAAGGCTGTGCTGTATGTTAGTGCAGAAAAGTTCATTAATCAGTTTATTGATCACTCGAAGAATAATGAGATCAACGATTTCATTCACTTCTATCAGCTGATAGATGTACTGATACTGGACGATATACATCTTTTCGTTCCGGCTATCAAAACACAGGATGTTTTCTTTGCAATCTTCAATCACCTGCATCAGAGCGGTAAGCAAATCATATTAACAAGCGATACACCTCCAAAGGACATGGAGGGAATGCAGGAGCGTTTGCTTAGTCGCTTTCGCTGGGGGTTGAATGCAGATATTCAAGCTCCCGATTTCGAAACGCGTCAGCGTATCCTGCAATCAAAGATGCGCCAGGAAGGTTTAGAGATTCCTGAAGATGTAGTAAAGTATGTTGCTTATAATGTACAGACGAACGTGAGAGAGCTTGAAGGAGCATTGATCGCCTTGTTTGCCCAGGCAACACTGAATAGAAAGGAAATTGATATTGATCTTGCGAAGCGTGTAATGAAGAATTTTGTGAAGACAGCAGCCCGCGAGCTAACTATTGAGAATATACAAAAAATGGTGTGCGAATATTTCCACATCTCTTACGATCGTTTGCTGGCCAAAACGCGTAAGCGCGAAGTCGTGCAGGCACGCCAGATCACAATGTATCTTGCTAAGAAGTTTACAAAAAGTTCATTAAAGAACATTGGTGAGCACTTTGGCGGCTTCGACCATACCACAGTTATTCACTCCTGCCAGACGGTTGAAAACCTCATGGATACTGATGCAGAATACAAGGAACATCTCATTGAGCTTCAGCAGAAAGTACAGTTGGCGAGCATTTAAAAAAACCTTTCAAAAATATTTTGAATTATCTGAAGGAAAGCTATCTTTGCAGTCCCTTAGACAAAGGGTTGAAGTTCTTGATAATAGCTGCAGGCATAGCTTGTAGCAGATATAGGTGAGGTGGGTGAGTGGCCGATACCAGTAGTTTGCTAAACTGCCGTACGCTTAATCGTGTACCGCGGGTTCGAATCCCGCCCTCACCGCTTTGATCGATGATCATTCCGGTAACACATCAATTAATTGATGTTCTAATTAAACAAGACTCGGGGAGTAGCGCAGGCCGGTAGCGCATCTGGTTTGGGACCAGGGGGTCGCAGGTTCGAATCCTGTCTCCCCGACACAATTAAAGCCTTTGATTCATATCAAAGGCTTTTTTTATTTCCATCCCTCTCCCTGCTTCTCTGTTTTCTATTTCGATTACCTTCTCTCTCGTCTCTTCATTTCAACGGGAATATTTCTACGATTTTATAGTTATCATTTTTTAGAAGCCCTTTTCTTAATAGCACAATAGATTCGGCGACAAAAGAACTTTCATAGGTCTTGTCTTTAAAATGACTCCACGCGGTGTTAAACTGTTCCTTTTTTAATCCTCTTGCTACCGTAATATGCGGCTCAGTGCTGCTATAGATGTTACTATGACGGTTAATACCTTTGCAGCCCACAAGCGTGGGATAAAGTGCTTTTAAAAGCAACGAAAAATAGTTTCGTGGTCTTGGTGAGATATAGATCGTTCCGGAGCCTTCGAAGCTTTGAAAATTCTCCAGGTAAATGAATGCAGACTTCAGGTTGGCCACGGCCTCTGTCAAGGCTGCTTTTATATGCTCTTCTTTTTGCTGAAAGCCGAGGAAATTATAAATAGTAATATGCGGCTGTGAGTAGTGACTGGGAAAATCGCCTGTCAGCTCCCATACTTTGTTTTTGAAAAAGCGGATATCAGTCGCAATATTAGCATCAGGATTAATCACTAAAAGATACTCGTCGCTGCTTACTGCGTCGTGCTGAGGAAAGAAAAGCGGTGCCTGATATGCGATTTGAGACATAGCTTGTGGCAATTCATCAGTAAGGTATAAATTTCTCTTGTGTTTTAATCCAAATAATCGTCAACGCTTGTATTGATCGTCATTTTTACGCGTTTAATGCGCATCTTATCCAATTCAAGAACGGTGAAGTCGAAGTTTTCGTAGCTAACTGTTTCATTGACCGCCGGAAACTTTCCCGATATTTCGAGCACGAGGCCGGCGATGGAATCGCTTTCTCCGCGCACCTTTTCAAACATCTCAGGGTTTTCGCTAATAATGCGACACACATCGTTGATCAGCGTCTTCCCTTCAAAAATATAGTTGTTATCATCAAGTTTCTTGAACTGCACATCTTCTTCATCAAACTCATCTTTGATATCCCCGATGATCTCCTCCATAATGTCTTCGAGCGTCACAATACCAGAAGTGCCTCCGAATTCGTCAACAACTACAGCGAAGTGGATTCGCTTTTGCTGAAATTCTTTAAGCAAGTCTTCAATAAACTTTCCTTCCGGAACGAAGTATGCCGGCCGGACCATTGCATGCCACGCAAACTGCTCATCTTCCGTATGAGGAAGGAAATCTTTGGTGTAAATAATTCCCTTAATGTTGTCAAGATTGTTTTCAAAGACTGGCAGCCGTGAGTAGCCAACCTCGATAGCAAGTTTTTGAACCTCCGGAAAGGTTAGCTCATACGGTACACCATTCACATCCAGCCGTGTTCTCATAATTTGACGAACCGTGATATTCCCAAACTTTAGTATGCCTTTGAAGATATTTACTTCCTCCCTTGTAGCGGTGTGGCCCACTGTCAGTTCTATAGCCTGCTCAAAATCTTCGTTGGTAAGGTTGGCTGCATTTCGCGTACCTATTCTTTCTTCAATATAGGATGTGGACGACACGAGCACTTTGCTGACAGGCCGGAAGATGCCAGACATCAGTCTGAGGATCGGAGCGGCAAAGAGCGCCATACGCATATTATTCTGAGTGGCGTACACCTTCGGCAGAACCTCACCAAACAGCACCAGCAAAAAGGTGACAGCAATAACCTGGATGAGGAAAGAAAGAACAGGATTCAGCGAAGGGCTGATAAACTGACTAATAAGAAGATTGGTGGTAATGACAATGGCAATATTAATGAAGTTGTTGGCAACAAGAATAGTGGCCAGCAGCATCTTTGGCTGATCAAGCAGTTGCAATGCCTGCTTCGTACCGTGCTGGTCTTTAGTCTTGAGATAATTAATGTCTTTTGCTGTTAGCGAAAAATAAGCTGTTTCAGCCCCTGCAGTTATTGCCGTTAGCAGAAGCAAAACAAGAATAATGATAATGAGAACCGTTGTATTGGATACAGAAAACGCTGGCGTAGCAGCTTGCAACAATATATTTGCTAAAGTTATCGTCCCGCCTTCAGGTGAACTTTCCAAGTGAATGATGTTTGGTGAACAATTTCAAAATTAAAAAAGGGAAAGAGTAAAAAATACTTTCTTTCCCTTTTATGCGAATTATTTCTTTTTTCAGAACGGTAAATTATCGTTGGTATCTGTGTTTACGCTGCCGGCATCATAGCTAAGATCAGAAGAGGTCGATGAAAACCCCGTAGTGGTGTCTGTTTGCGCCGGATGATCGTTAGTGTGGTATTCATTATCCTTTCGTTTGTCCAGCATTACCAGGTTGTCTCCAACAATTTCCGTACTGAAGCGTTTTACCTTGTCTTTGTCCTCCCAGTTGCGAGTCCGTAAGCGCCCCTCTATAAATACCAGGCTTCCTTTGTGCAAGTACTTCTGCGCCAGCTCTGCAAGGCCACGCCAAAGCACCACTGTGTGCCACTCCGTTTGGGAAACGAGATTGCCGCTTTTGTCCTTAAAAGTTTCTGTTGTCGCAAGGGGAAATTTAGCGACGGCAATGTTACCTTCCAAATACTGCAAGTCCGGATCACGACCTAAATTGCCAATCAGCATGACTCTGTTAACTCCTCTCATTTTGGATCTTTTTTCAATTAACAAAAATTATAACCTATACTGATTCTAAAAGTATAATTTTTTTTCTAAAAAAGAAACAATGGTACGGGGGAAGGGAAATTTTTTTAACTCATTCAGTTTGACCCACTCGCCCCCTGCCGCATCAATTCTCACATCGCTTTGCACAGTCGTCGAAAAGAACTTCGTTTCGATAAACTGATGCGTCAACCTTTGTTTTTGCACACCTTCATAAACAAGCGCATCGTCTGGTTTTAGCAAAGAAGACGGCACTAACGACCTTAGCTCCGCAGCATCCAGGGAATAGGTGTGCTCGATCAGAAATGGCTGGAAAAGGTTTTGCCAGATGTCTTTTTCTTCGCGTTTGCTGATCCACAACTGTTCGTCTTCTGAATGCAAAAGCAGGTAATGGAAAAAGCGCTTTCTGACAGTAATCTTTTTGCTTTTCACAGGCAGTAGCTCAACCATATGCTGCTGAAATGCGGTGCAGTTTTTCTGCAGCGGGCACTGGGTGCAAGCCGGCGAAGGAGTGCACACTGTAGCCCCAAGATCCATAATGGCCTGATTGTAGGCCGCGCTTTCATTTTTATCGAGAAGCTCCTGAGCCAGTAATTGAAATTGCTTTTTCCCTTCTGTAGTGTCGTAAGCGGTCTCTATACCAAAGTAGCGCGCAAGCACGCGATATACATTACCATCAACAACGGCATGCGGCAGCCCATACGCAAAGGAAGCAATAGCGGCAGCTGTATAAGGTCCGATGCCTTTAAGCTCAAGAATGGCATCATAAGAATCAGGAAAATTGCCGTTTAGCTCATCAGCAATAGATCTTGCGGTAGCGAGCAGGTTTTTACAACGGTTGTAATAGCCTAATCCCTGCCAGAGGCGAAAAACGTCCTCATCTTTTGCAATTGCGAGGTGCTTGACCGTGGGGTATCTTTCTGTGAAACGGAGGTAGTAGGGCAGTCCCTGTGCGGCACGGGTTTGCTGGAGAATGATCTCTGATAGCCAGATTTTGTACGGGTCTTTTTCCGATTTCCAGGGCAGGCTGCGACTGTTTTCGTGATGATGCCACTCCAAAAGCTCCCTGGTGAAAAAATCCTTTTGATGCTTGCCCGTCTTCATTCCGCAGGCAATGTTAGTAAAATAAAAGACAGATATGGCACATTATAATCCTCATATTCGTCTTACTTTTGCGGCACAATTTCAAAAAGAATGGATTTGCAAAAGCTTTTAGATATAGCATCGCAGGTGCGTCGCGACATAGTAAGAATGGTGCATGCGTTCCAAAGTGGCCACCCCGGCGGTTCCCTTGGATGTACTGATTTCATGGTAGCGCTTTATTTTAAAATAATGAAGCACGACCCGCAAAATTTTACAATGGACGGCAAGGGTGAAGATATTTTCTTCCTTTCCAATGGCCATATTTCTCCTGTGTTCTATAGTGTGCTAGCCCGTTCTGGTTATTTTCCTCTAAAGGAACTGGCAACTTTCAGAAGCATCAACTCTCGTCTGCAGGGGCATCCTACCACACATGAAGGATTGCCTGGTATTCGCATAGCAAGCGGCTCTCTGGGGCAGGGCCTTAGTGTAGCCTGCGGTGCGGCCTTGGCGAAGAGGCTAAACAATGACGACAGAATGGTCTACACCCTCCACGGAGATGGGGAGCTGCAGGAAGGCCAGAACTGGGAGGCTATAATGTTTGCTGCTCACCACAAGATCGATAATCTTATTGCCACAATCGACGTAAACGGTCAGCAGATTGACGGGCCAACGAAGATGGTGATGAACATCAATCCACTGAAAGATAAATTTCTTGCTTTCGGCTGGGAGGTTCTGGAAATGGATGGCAATAATATGGAGGAGGTTGTGCGAACTCTCGAAACAGCAAAAAGTGAATATGCAGGAAAGGGAAAGCCGGTATGCATACTAATGAAAACAGTAATGGGCAAGGGTGTGGACTTTATGGAAGGGACGCATGAGTGGCATGGCATTGCACCTAACGATAAGCAGCTTGCACTGGCCCAGGAGCAGCTGAAAGAAACACTCGGCGACTATTAGCAATCACATAACTGAGAAAGTTGAAGAAGCTGTCCGGAAACGGACGGCTTCTTTTTTTTTGACAGAAACATGGCTAAGAACTGTCATTTTTCTTTTCGAAACTTGCAGATATAACATTAATGCTCACTATATTTAGCGCATGAAACGGACAATCGTATTATCTCTTTTACTGCTCTCCTTTTTCTCCTGCAAAAAAGAGGACAGCATAACGCTGAATGAGTATCTGACTGGCGGTTGGCAGTTGGTGAAGATTGGCGCTGATATAAATAATAACCAGACGCTGGAGGAAAATGAACTGGTCCCTTTGCCAGACTCGCTCATTGCTATGAATTTTCATAGTAACGGAACGGGCAACGGAGGTTTTCTTTTTGGTGATACAAGCGTTAGTGCTCCCTTTGCCTGGACTACCAACGACCGGCAGGAGACATTAACAATGACAGCCCTTACCGGCGCTTACGAGTTGCATATTAAAGCGCTGAATTACTCGAGCTTTTACGTTATCAACGACAATCTGAAGGTGTTGGGCGGAAAGCTGGGGATGGTGTTTAAACGCAGGTAGCGCGGGCCTGGAGTGCCTGCTGCATTGATTTGCAACATTATATTTGATCTGCTGACTACGGCCACAGCAGTTTTCCTAAGTAATTGGGGATGTTTGGAAAAGTTTTTCCGGATGTCCCCAATGTCATTTATCATGTGTTTCACGTCCTAAGTGATGTGCCTGACGTCGTAAGTGATGTGCTTCACGTCGTAAGTGATATGTATCACCTCGTGACTGATGTGCCTCACGACGTGAAGCATGTGCCTCACGCCGTAAGTGACATGCTTCACGTCGTGAG
>DATJDP010000057.1:0-10872 GCA_035497355.1 Flavipsychrobacter sp. | reverse complement strand
TTCTTAAAGTGAATCTCAGTTTGTATCAATCCCGGGTTTTTGGCGATTGCCTCTACTGAAGGGTACTTTACCGAAGCATTATCCTGAAGGATGGAATTGGAAGTCTGTAGATAAAGGTCGTTCAGATAGCCGCCCTGCGGATTGTATTCAAACCTTGTTTTGAGTTCGCGGACGTCGAGACCGCTCTGCTCTGTGGCTGCCAGATGGTTAATGACCCCGCCAATGGTGTCCATTGTGTACAGGACGTTATCAGCGTCCAGCGTTAGCTTTTGAACATCCAGATGAGAATAGTCAATACCCCTTGCCATGTGGGGGTCATTCTCGTTGTTCATCACAAAACCAATATTGTTAAGGTTGAGGTCGTTGGCTGTAACCCTCCACTTGACACTTTCGGGTGCGTTCTCATCAACTAAAGTGTCTGCTATCTCTTTGGCCAGTTCTGCGGACCGCTCTTTCATTAATATGTTTACGCTTGCATTGCTCAGCAGAAAGTCCCGAATATCAATTTGCTGGCCTGGAATGTCGATATTTTTTGGGTGTGCGAGCAGTTGCCCTACATTCATTTCCATGAAGAACTGATTCTCCAGGTTTTGCTGATCGTAATAAACGTTATTCAGGTTCAGTTCATTGGCACTGAGGTTCAGGGTGACGGGCGTGGAACCGGTATCTGGTTTGGCAGGCAGATACGACCTACCCTGAATCAGAACCGCTCGTACGTTATTTGCGTAAAGTTTGTCAGCACGGAAATTGAGTTTGTAGGGGTCGAGCTCTTTCATGGTAAGATTCAGGTCTCCAACGTCATAAGCCATCCTTGTTCCTCCTGCGTAGTCGTCCATTTTTATATGAACATCGTGCAGAACCAGCTTATCAAGGTTCATTTGAAGAGTAGAAGTATCGGTAGGTGTCGTCGTATCAGTAGGTGAGAAGGCATTAACTATATACTGAAAGTTGAATGCTGTGTCTTCTTGTTTTCGATAGACATGCACGTATGCGCCATCCAGGTACACTTGCTGGATGCTTACATTGCTACTCATCAGCTTTAGTAAAGCGATATCTACTTTCAACTGCCTCGCCGCAAGGAGCGTATCCTTTGCCTGGTCTTTTAGCAATACATCTTTCAGTACTACCATTGTGGGGAGGTCATAATCCAGCTCCCCGATCTGCACCTCCGTACCTAATTTGGTGTGTAGAAAGGATACGATTCGTGTGCGTACAAAGTCTTTGCCAGGGCGGGTATTAATAAAGATAACAACGGCAAACAGCAGAAAGAAGATTCCTGCTACGACCCACAGAACAATTCTTAAGCCTTTACGCATATGTTAGCATATCCTTAAAAATTGTACCGGAATTGTTTTCAGAAGAATGTGCTATTGAAAATCAATCAAATGTGAACTTTTAGGTGGTGTGTATCAGTATTTCGTTAAAGTATCGAACACCCGTTTTTAGTACCCGTTGCAACAAGTGGGTTACTTCACTCATTGCTTACAACTTATCACTAAATCGGAATATCTATTCTTATCTGCTTGTGAAAAGGTTTCCCATTTGCATCCTGACCATCAATTTTCCACATGACGCTGCGCAGTACGACCCGAAGCGGCGACTGGGTGACAGAACGTACATTTCGCACTTCATGCGTCCACCGGCGGATGTTGGCGCGGCTGAATCGTTTGTTTCTCGCTGCCCGCTCTACAGCATCCCGGATTTGTGCCGGAGTGGCTTTGTCGTATTCAAGACTATTTGCCTCAAGTCCCGAAACAGTATAAACGTTATTCCCGCCGCTTAATGCCTTCCAGTTGGTCAGATTGTCCAGCCTGTCAAGCTGCAGAGTACCTAAATCGGTCCTGGCAAGTACGATAGTCATATAGCGTTGCGATACTTCCGTTACAGTGGCACCGCCGCTGATGTGCAGTTCTTTTCCATTCAGCTTGCCGCTGGTGAGCTGGTAGCTTGCACCGCTGGCATTTTCAAGATTTTGTTCTCTTAGCGAACGGGCTTCGATGCCAGGAATGAAAACCGTTACACCTTTAAACGCGACCTCCAAGCCCTTTCCTGCTTCAGGAGTACTACTTTTCTGCTGAATACTGTCTGCTGGAGCAGCGGGGATATTTTCCTTTATTGGCTTTGTTGAATCGTAATTGATGGTCCTCAACTGTATATCGTCTACATAATCGGTCAGGTACTGTGGGTCAGTCTCTGTAACCATAGTTGTGGAGTCGCCAAGAACTATTGGCCCATTACTTTGCTTTCTGTCACGGTTGCAGGATGAAGTAAGCAACAATGTCAATATCAGTAAAGAAACAGAACGTGTGAAAATGGTATCTTTCATTGTGTCTACGAAAATAACAAACACACCGGAAGAAGTTGCCGCCCAGGTGCTATTTTTCATTTAAAAGCTGATCAGTCGTCTATGACTGCAGTTCGATTAGCACTTCTGCCGTCGCTACCGGAAAATTATCACCGACACATTATTAATAGGCCAGAAGCTTCTGCACTGCCGTATCAAGTTTGCTTTTTGCTAAAAAGTTTTGCTCCAGCTCAATTGCAAAGGGGATAGGAGTATCGAGGCTGGCACAACGCACGATCGGTGCATCCAGGCTTTCGAAGCAGTTTTCGGAGATCCACGCTCCGAGTTCTCCACCAATACCGCCGGTTAGCGTGTCTTCGTGAAGTAGCAATACTTTGCCTGTGCGCATAACGGAAGCACGAATTGCATCATAATCCAGGGGTAGTAACGTACGCAGATCCAGGATATCAAAAGAGATGTCCGGGTGCTTTGCAGCATAGTCTTTAGCCCAGTGAACGCCGGCGCCATAGGTAATAATAGAGATATCTTCTCCCTCCTGAATTGTTCTTGCTTTGCCGATCTCTATAGAATAGTACTCATCCGGCACTAATCCGGTAATACCGCGATACAACGCTTTATGTTCAAAGAACATCACAGGGTTAGGGTCTTCAATAGAAGCGATCAATAATCCTTTTGCGTCTTCCGGTGAGGAGGGATATACTACTTTCAGCCCCGGTGTATGCACAAACCACGCTTCATTGCTTTGCGAGTGAAAAGGACCAGCCCCTACACCACCGCCGGTTGGCATCCGTATTACTACGTCTGCGCTTTGTCCCCAGCGATAGTGAATCTTTGCAAGGTTGTTGATGATCTGATTAAAACCGACAGTCACGAAATCTGCGAACTGCATTTCCATCATACTCTTGAAACCTTTAATGGAAAGACCTAAAGCGGTTCCAACAATGGCGCTTTCACAAAGCGGCGTATTACGCACCCTTTCTTTGCCAAACTGTTGCACAAAACCTTCCGTTACCTTAAAAGCGCCGCCATATTCTGCAATGTCTTGCCCCATGAGAACAAGGTTGTCGTAGCGCTCCATACACTGACGCAGGCCATCGCTTATTGCCTGAATGAACTTCTTTTCTGCCCCCCTTGTTCCTCCCGAAGGATGAATGACATGTCTATCAGCACCAGCGGCTCCCTCTCCATCGGAGGGGGTTGGCGGGAGGCTCGCATACACATCTCTTAGCTCCTCTGCAGTATTCGGCTTCACCGGTTCTGCCTCAAAACCTGTTGCCAATCCTTGTTCAATCTCGTGTTGAATGCCGGTCTTTATATCGTCGATCCTTTGCTGAGACAGGACGCCTTCTGACAAAAGATATTGCTCAAAGTTGCTTACAGGGTCTTTCTTGCTCCACTCTTCAAATAATTCTTTAGGAACATATTTTACGCCGCTTGCTTCTTCATGACCGCGCATACGAAATGTCATGCACTCGATCAGAATTGGCTTTTGCTGACTAATACAGTATTGCCGCGCTTCTGAAACTGTTTTATAGACTTCCAGAATGTTATTGCCATCGATGGTCATTCCCTTCATGCCATAACCAATAGCGCGGTCAGCTAATTGCTTGCAAACGAACTGCTCATTAATAGGTGTGCTTAGTCCGTAGCCATTATTTTCTATAATAAAGATCACTGGCAAGCCCCAGACAGCAGCTACGTTCAACGCTTCATGAAAATCTCCCTCGCTAGTTCCTCCATCTCCTGAAAACGCAACCGACACTTTATCCTCTTTTCTCAGCTTATTTGCCAGGGCAATGCCATCAGCAATAGCAAGCTGCGGACCAAGATGTGAGATCATACCGCAGATATGATACTCATTTGTTCCAAAGTGAAAAGACCGTTCTCTTCCCTTCGAAAAGCCCTCTTTTCTTCCCTGCCATTGCATAAAGAGCTTGTCGAAAGGTATTTTTCGGGCAGTGAATACGCCGAGGTTTCGGTGCAGCGGCATCACATACTCATCGCTGTCAAGGGCCATCGTGGCGCCAACCGCTATCGCTTCCTGACCGATACCGCTGAACCATTTGCTGATCCTTCCCTGACGAAGCAGGATGAGCATTTTTTCTTCAATCATGCGCGGGCGCACAATCTCTTCATATAGCTGAATGAGCTGGTTGTTTGATAAACCAGATCTGTCGAATTGCATATCAGGAATTTGGCCGCAAAAATAGATGTTTAATTGGTGAATACCGTAGGTAGGGATATATGGTATCTGCAACCTACCGTTTTTAAAAGACGTCGCTTTTGATTAGAATTGTATTTTATAAGACTAATCTTTTTGCCTGAATCACCATAATGACACTTTCTGAAAGGGTAAAAACAGTTATTGTTAACCCGGCATTTCTGCTGCTTATCTATGTTTTGTTTGCCATAATTGCCAGCATTCAGGCTGTCAATAACCCTGTAGGGCCTGCACCTAATGGTGTGGTATATACCGACTATAACAACTATGTCATTTTCAAGTATTCCTTTTCCCATATAGTAAATGGGAAACCCTTGTACATTTTATATCATCAGGAATATTGGGATCTATATAAATATAGCCCCGCTTTTGCCTTATTCTTTGGCTTGTTTGCATGGTTGCCGGATGTCATCGGGCTTTCCCTTTGGAATATTCTCAACGCAGTAGTGTTGTATATATCTATTCGCCGACTAAAGCTCTCAGAAAACAGTAAAGCCGTAATTCTCTGGCTTTGCCTTATAGAGCTAATGACCTCTATGCAGAACGCACAAAGCAACGGTTTGATGGCGGGGCTTATGATACTGGCGCTCGCCAGTATGGAACGACGAAAGATAATCGGGGCAACGCTGTGGCTTGTAATAGCTACGTTTATTAAAGTTTATGCGGCGGCTGCATTCATCATTTTTTTGTTTTATCCGCAAAAGCTGAGGTTCATTGGGTATGCGGCATTATGGACGGTGCTGTTTGCGGTTGTTCCGCTGGTTGTGCTGACGCCGGTGCAGTTAGCAGATCAATATCATGGGTGGATGGTAATGATGTCGGAAGACAGAACGATATCCTATGGCCTGTCTGTAATGGGCTGGCTCGATTCCTGGTTTGGCCTTGGTAACCTTAAAACATTTGTTACAATAGCCGGAATTATACTTTTTTTTGTGCCGCTCATACATTTCAGAAATTATAAGGATACCGCCTATCAGCTCCTGTTTCTGGCTCATATACTCATATGGGTCATTATCTTCAACCACAAGGCAGAATCGCCTACTTTTATCATTGCTGTAGCAGGTGCAGGGCTATGGTATGTGACGGCCCCACAGGCTATTTGGCGGACTGTGATTATCTGGCTGGTGTTCCTTGTTACGGTACTTGGCCATACAGATGCCTATCCACCCATGCTCCGACAAAGTATCATTTATCCTTATGTACTAAAGGTGGTGCCGTGCATTATCTGCTGGATTGCAGTGATGTATGACCTTCTCTTGTTTCCTGCTAAACGGCTGAAATACCGTTAAAACTTCAAATACAGGCGAAAAATATTAGTGTTAAAAAATTTTAAAGCCCTATTTTTGCATCCTCATTTTTGTAAAAAACAAAAAACTCTTCTATGCAGGAATTTGGTAAGAAAAACCCGGCTGCAAGTCTGACAGACCTGGGTCTTAACGTAGCCGTTGCTCATTGGAACCTGTCTCCGGAAGACCTGGTAAAGAAAACATTGGAACTGGGTCAGGGAGAATTAAGTGATACAGGAGCCCTCTGCGTAAGCACGGGAAAATTTACTGGACGCTCTCCCAAAGATAAATTTACAGTAAAGGACGCAAAAACAGAAAACAGTGTGGACTGGGGTGATATAAACATTCCAACTACACCTGAAGTATTTGACAATCTTTACAAAAAAGTTTGTGCCTATTTTGCAGGTAAGGAAGTATGGGTACGTGATGCCTACGCTTGTGCTGATCCGAAATTCCGCCTTAATGTTCGCGTGGTAAACGAAATACCATGGGGAAACCTTTTTTGCTACGACCTTTTCCTGCGCCCAACCGCTGAAGAAATCGAGAAACAACAGCCTGACTGGCTTATTTTGCAAGCCCCTGGTTTCCTGGCTGATCCTGCGGTAGATGGCACTCGTCAGGGCAATTTTACCATGGTCAGCTTTACTAAAAAGATTATCCTTATCGGCGGGTCTGCTTATACCGGCGAAATGAAAAAGGGAATCTTCGCTGTATTAAATTACATCCTTCCTCACGAGCATGAAGTGTTAAGCATGCACTGCTCTGCCAACGAGGGTAAAGACGGTGATGTAGCGCTTTTCTTTGGCCTTTCCGGTACTGGTAAAACAACACTTTCCGCTGATCCTCAACGTGCACTGATTGGCGACGATGAGCATGGATGGGCAGATGGTTCCGTATTCAACTTTGAAGGCGGTTGCTATGCAAAAGTGATTGATCTTTCTGCAGAAAAAGAACCGCAGATATTCGCCGCAATCAAACCGAACACAATCCTCGAAAATATCGTTTTCAAAGCAGGATCAAAAGAGGTTGATTATAAAGACAGCAGCATTACAGAGAATACGCGTGCTGCCTATCCGATCTATCATATTCCTAATGCGAAAGATCCTTCCTACGGCGGCGATCCTAAAAACATATTCTTCCTTACATGTGATGCTTTCGGTATCCTTCCTCCTATTGCGAAGCTTACCAAAGCACAAGCAATGTATCACTTCATATCAGGCTATACAGCTAAGGTAGCTGGAACGGAAGTAGGCGTTACTGAGCCGCAACCAGCTTTCTCTGCGTGTTTCGGCAAAGTGTTCTTACCACTACACCCAACAAAATATGCTGAGTTGCTCGGTAAAAAGCTTGATGCACACAATGATGTGAATGTATGGCTGGTAAACACCGGCTGGAGTGGAGGTGCTTACGGCACTGGTAGCCGTATGAGCTTAAAACATACACGTTCTATCATTACAGCCGCTATGAATGGTGAGCTGAACAAAGTAGAATATGCACCGCATCCTGTCTTTGGTGTGTTAATGCCTCAGTCTTGCCCCAACGTACCTTCAGAGGTTCTGAATCCGCGGGATACATGGACAGATAAAGAAGCCTACGATAAGAAAGCTAATGAACTGGCTCAGCTCTTCGTGAAGAACTTTGCGAAGTACGCAGATCAGGCGAATGATGAAATTCTGAGTGCAGCTCCTAAAGTAATGGAGACCGCATAGATAGATGAAACAATAAAGTAATCAATAATGAAAGGGCTGTATCACCACCGTGGTACAGCCTTCTTTTTTGGATTTGCTGCGAGTTTGCTTTACACCTTAGTTCGGGATAAGGACTATAAAGAGGTTTCATGTTCATTACTGTCTGACACATATTCAGTTCTGACATAGACGAATGAACACTTGTTGTAAAATGAAGGGTTTCTGACCACCATACTTTATTGTCTTCTCTCATTCATTCTTCGCCCTCTTTCAAGGTTTGTTTTGATTCTTTCTGCCTCTTATTAGTTGGGGCCAATCTTCTATTCGTTTGTCAAGACTCTTATGAGTTTGTCGCAAACTCTTATTTGTGCGCCTCAAACTCTTTCGAGTTTGTCTCAAACTCTTATTTGCCCGTCCCAAACTCTTTCGAGTTAAAAAAAGTTGAATTGCTTTTTTGTAAACTCAATTGAGTTTGTCTCAGACTCGATAGAGTTTGTCGCGAACTCAATAGAGTTTGGCCGAAACTCTTATTCGGTAGCCTTAGACAAATATGAGTTCGAGGCGCACAAATATGAGTCTGGCTCAGACAAATATGAGTTTAGCTCAGGCAAATAAGAGTCTGGCCCTGACAAATAAGAGTTTGCGACAAACTCGAAAGAGTCTGAGCCGGGCGAAGAAGAGTTTGAAAGAATCTTTAAAGAGTTTGGGGAAACCTTCAAAGAGTTTGGGACAAATGCTCTTTTTTACCCCTTGTCCAGATAGCTTGCTTATCCCGAGCTCAGGTTAGTAATAAACCGAATTCACTTAGTGGCGAAAAGAATTCACTTAGTGGCGAAAAGAATTCATTTAGTGGCAAAAAGAATTCGCTTAGAGACGAATGGAATTCCTTTAGGAATAAACCGAATTCACTTAGGGACAAACGGAATTCCTTTAGGAATTTACTGAATTTCTTTAGTGACTATAGGCCCTTCAGCAAGCAAGCGATACAAAAAAGCCGCATCCTTTGATTGGATACGCCTTTCTCTACTATGATCTTCGTTTTTTTACTGTTCCTTGTTCCTGTTAGTTGTGTACTTGTGGAACTTTTGGGCGGTCATATGTCTTTCAAGAGTCTTTAGTCGTTGCTCTTCCACCTTCTGTATTGCTTCTTCTTTTTTAGGATCGTCTGAATGACGGATACGGTCAATTACACGGGCCGTGCTCACGTTTACCTCTAAAGCTACCGAAGCTTCATCTGCACTTAGGTTTAGCGTTTTAGTCATTTCTTTGGTTTCAGCAACTGCTTTGTCGACAACTACCTTATCCTCCGGAGATTTCGGTTGGGCATAACGAGGCAGTGCTTCAGTCTGTGCAAAAGCGGAAATGGTAATGCCAAAAACAAGAGCAGCGGCTAATGCGATTTTTTTCATTGTATGATATTTTATTGTTTTCTTAGCTATTAATATCTACTGATACAAAGCTATGTAAATGTATTTATTCCTGTTGAATTAGAAGACGGATACAGAAAAAGTTTGGTTGGAAAAAACACAAATCTTTCTAAAAGAAAAAAGGAGCTGCCTATAAGCAACTCCTTTTATTAAAAAACCTTTACTTCTGAAGTGTCTTTTTATATAAAGCGATCTGCGCTTCCGTCAGTTGTGCCATGTACATATTGGTACGTGCCATTTCAATCTCCTTCATGTACCTGTCTCTAGCATCCGGGGCCGCTTTGTCTAGCTCTTGCTGCTTCATGGCGAGCTTTGTACTGATTTCTAACACAGCTTTCCTCTGGTCGTCATTCAGCTTAACTATTTTATCAAGCTTGTCCGTTTCAGCTTTAGCCGCCTCGTCAACGTTGTTTATGGCTGCCTTTACCGTTTCTGTCTTAGCCCCCTGTACGTTTTGTGCGTTTACCGATGTGGCAGAAGCTATCGCAAGTATAAAAATGAAAGATATCTTTTTCATTGATGTCTGATTTAGCCTACAAGTTAACGATTATCCGCAAAAGTGAGTACTTCCCAAGACGAAAAATAACCCCAAACTTTCATTCAAAAATCTTCTGGATTTTTGCCCGTAGCGCCTCGTCTGGAAATTCCCCGGTACCTGCCTTTAAGTTGTCTGCCATATGCACCGAATTGCCCGTTGCCGGAATAACGCAAGTGACTGCAGGGTGAGCCAGAATGTATTTTAAGAACAACTCGCTCCATGAGTCTATTCCTACCTCTTTAACAAATTCAGGCAGTGGCTTGTTTCTTACAGAAGCGAACAATTGTCCGGTTCCGAAAGGACGATTAATGAGAACCGCTACCCCTCGGTCCGCGCATAGCGGCAGCAATCTCTTTTCGGCATTACGGTTGGTCACTGAATAATTGAACTGAACAAAGTCGAGCGGCTCCTCGCGCACGATTTGCATCAGCACTTCATGCATCGAATCTATATAGTGTGTGATACCTATGTACCTTATTTTTCCTTTTGCCTTCCAGCCCCGCAACGTTTTTAGATGCGTTTTCCAGTCGACAAGGTTATGGATTTGCATCAGATCAATTTGGGATCTTTTCATCTTGCTCATTGAATCATCCATTTGCTGGATGCCTTGCTCCTTTCCATCTATCCATACTTTCGTTGCATAGAAAAGCTCTTTCTGAAACGGTAACTCCTTCGTTAGCCTCCCTATTGTTTCCTCTGCATGTCCATACATGGGTGAGCTGTCAATGAGGCTTCCACCGGCTTCGTGAAGCAAGCGTAACACATCACGCAGTTTTTCATCATATTGTGTACTGGTAACATCAAATACACGCCAGGTACCTAATCCTATTACCGGAAGCTCTTCGTTGGTTGAAGGGATTATACGTTTTATCATATGCAATTCTCAGGGTTTTAAGGTCTTCGCTCAGCCATTTTCTCCTTCGTCTTTTTCAGTTGTGTCTGCAAGGCATCTACAGCATTAACGATGGCCACTTCCCATGTTTCCCCGTTTTTCTTTACAAAAGGATCATTGCCAGCTATTTCCAGTCTTATTTCACAATGTTTGTTATCCGCCTGGCTTTCAGGGCCTAAAAATAGCGCGACATTTGCCCGAACTATGTGTTGTGCCAGGGGCTCCAGTTTCTCCAGTTTCTCTTTTACAAAACTTTCAAGGTCTGCCCCGGCTTTAAAGCCCAGAGATTGTATGATCACATCCATATTTCAACTTTAAAAGCTTTAACCAATATTATCGTACCACAATTACTGAAGAGGCCCATAGCATCGCACTTTTAGGGTTAATGGACATTTGTGGTGATAAAATCCGTTTTAATCCCTTCCAGGCTTAGCTTTGGGCAAATGAAAGGCTTTGAATAAAAAAACTGCTTTTACTGTAATAGCAAAATAGTTTCTAAAGACGGTGCTCATAAA
>DATJDP010000056.1:0-16337 GCA_035497355.1 Flavipsychrobacter sp. | reverse complement strand
CATCTTGGTATGATGGGCAAGCTGCAGCTATTCAAACCGTTTGATAAAGATGAGCACCAGAGCTTTCCGCGCTATGGTTTTGTAGGCGCAGGTTTGCTTCTAAGGTATGATTGAAATGTCTAATGATTTGAAGTTGGGCGTCACCATTTACGCAATGGGATATATCTATTTGAGCGTTAGAGGTGCTTTATTTCCATAGGCTTCATTGCAGCCATTATCTTCATAACAAAATTCGAGGCGATCAACCATTATTAAGAGCAGTTGCATCAATTAGAATTCATTCTTTGTCTTAACACCGCGTCAAGGTTTAGAAATAATATAAACCTGAAAAGTTATAAAAACCCTGTAACTTTTTTCCTTCATCACCGATATACTACCTGAATGGACGCCAAAAGCTACAATGTATGTGTACATGACTGGGCTGATGCACTCTTCCGTTTTGCCTGCAAATGCACAGGTAATGTGGAAGATGCAAGGGACATTGTGCAGGGCAGCTTTGAAGTTCTTTGGCAAAAAAGGGAAAGCGTGGTATCGGAAAAGGGTAAGGCTTTTCTATTTCAGGTGGCGTACAATCAGTCTGTGGACATGTATCGGAAAAAAGGCCGGGTGCAATACCAGGAAGAGCTGAAGCAGGGTGGCAGCACTCATCCTTCTAATCCGGATCTGAAACGCGTGCTGGACAAGGCTATAGCCCGGCTTGATGAACAGTCGCGCGCGCTGGTCTTGCTAAAGGATTACGAAGGATACCGCTACGAGGAGATTGGACAGATAACGGGCTTAACAGAGACACAGGTAAAGGTGTATCTACACCGCGCGCGGAAAACATTAAAACAATATTTGGTTAGTGTGGAGCATATTATTTAAAACGAACGATCATGGTGACCTGGGAAAATTATGAAGAGTATTTGCTGCTTCATGTAGATGGAGAGTTGAACGATGCGGATCAAAGGGCACTGCTTGGCTTTGTCGCGTTGCATCCGGAAGTGGAGGACGAGCTGAAATTGTATCAGTCTACCGTATTAGCGGCTGATACAACTATGGTCTATGAGCATAAAGAAGCTTTACTGAAGGCAGCCTTTACAGCTAAGACAATCGCTCTTGGTCAATGGTGGAAGTATGGGGTAGCAGCCGGAGTTATACTATTTGTAAGTGTTTGGGGTTTTAGATGGGTCAGTGGCGATAATGGCGATGCAACAAAGAGCATCGAGATTGTGACAAGTCGGGCAGCTAAAAGCACAAATTTCAAAAATGTTGAACCTGCTACAACAACACCCAAGGTTTCCCAACCATCTCCTACCATCTCCAACCGTCTCCGACACTCCGCAACCATACCCAATGAAGAAAAAGGCACTTCGGTTGCAAGGAATAGCGTCCATGCAAACACCAGCCAGATTGCAAAAGAAGTCGCTCCGGTGAAGCTGGAAATAAGAACTATAAAGCCGATCACAAACGAAATGGCAGCGGAGGTGACACCGGCGCCGGTAGAACTCCGCCCTGTTGCAGTAAATAAGGCGATGACAGAACCATCAGCGGCTCAGGATAGACCCAACAGCAACCTTTTAGCGTGGCTGCCTGAGGAAAAGAAGGAAGGGCTGGAACTGCTAAGGGAGAATGTGGATCAGAAGTTGGGAAAAGCAAACCAAATAAAAGAGAATATTAAGGACACACAGCTTGCCTTAAAATTTGGCAATAGAGAATTAGTAGTAATCAACTTTTAAAAACAACAGAAAAATGAAAATATTGTACAGCATAGCTATCCTTGTTATGATGGCAGGAACAGCAAGGGCACAAAGAGTGAATGCCGAGATTAGTAAAAAGGACTCAACAGATAAAAAGGGACATACAGTTGCTATCTCACTTGGCTCTGATGAGACAAAAGACACCTCTGACAAGGTTTTTGATCTGCATGTGGGCCTTTTAGATATCGGCTTTAACTACATTGACGATAAAACAAACTACAATAGCGCAGCCGCCCAGAACTTTCTTCATGTGAATAGCGACGTAAAAAATGAAAACCTGTTTAGCCTGCTGGAGGGGAAGTCTATCAATGTAAATATTTATCCCGTGGTGCTGAAAGCGAGGGTTGTAAAAACTAAAAGGCAGCGGCTCTATGTAACGATAGGTGCGGGCCTGCAGATGTATAATTTTAGATTCAATAAGCCAGTAACTTATACCAACCAGACGGTGCCAATGGTTGTAATGGACTCGATTTCGTTTACCAAAAATAAAGTGGGTCTTACTTACCTCAGTGTGCCGCTGATGGTGACTTCAAAAACGAAGTTAGCAAAGGACATCTGGCTGGTTTATGGAGTAGGTATTACGGGCGGCTATAGAATTGCTTCCTGGACAAAGCAGGTATCAGGAGAGCGAGGCAAAGACAAAAATCATGATGCATTTAACTTTAATAATTTCAATAGTTGTGTGACTGCAGAAATAGGTGTAGATGGCTGGGTACGGCTTTATGGAAGCTACCAATTGACTGCTTTGCATAAAGACGCATTGGACCAACATCCTTATGCACTTGGTGTACGTTTCATCGGTATTTAACCCTACATATTCTGTTTAACCAATAATAAGTCTGGCTATCGCGCCGGACTTATTTATTTCTGATGATTAATTGCCATAAGTATAGCGGGACTGGAGTTGTGATAGAAAACTTATCAACATTCCCTTATCGTACCGCTTCAGAAAATATCTTTGTCTGGAAACCGGGCGGGGTGAAGTATTTTTTTAAAAAGGGGATAGTAGAAGCAGGCTGCGATGAGGCTGGACGGGGTTGCCTTGCCGGTCCTGTGTTTGCCGCCGCTGTTATCTTACCTCCAAAGTTCCGCCACCCTTTAATCAATGACAGTAAACAGCTTTCCGAACAAGAAAGAGATAAACTGCGCCCCATAATAGAGAAAAAAGCCCTCGCCTGGGCAGTGGCGATGGTAGACCACTCAGAGATAGACCGGATTAATATTCTTCAGGCATCATTCAAGGCTATGCATCTGGCAATAGATCAGTTGCACGTAAAACCGGAGCTGCTCTTAATTGACGGCAATCGCTTTTCGCCTTACCTGGGAATAGTACATCAGTGCATTGTTCAGGGAGATGCAACCTATGCTTCTATTGCGGCTGCCAGTATTCTTGCAAAGACTCATCGGGATGAGTACATGACCCAACTTCATGATCAATTTCCGCACTACAATTGGAGGCAAAACAAGGGCTATGGCACTTCGTTTCACAGAAGGCAAATGAGTGTACACGGCTTTTCGCCTTATCACAGGCTGACCTTCAAGGTTGACTTGAGCGTTTTTGAAGAGGAAGAAGAGCAGGTCGATTTGTTGAATGATTAGATCAGCTTCACAATGAACGCTGGTGCACTCCGAAGAATAGCGTTCCCTATGCTAAAGGAAGTTGAATCTCAAATATAGAGCCGGACGGTTCATTGTCTTTCACCACGATCCTTCCCTTCTGCCGGTTCACAATTCTTTGAGTCAGGTATAGTCCGAGCCCCGTCCCTTTTGTTGTTCGGGTATTTTCATTGCCGATGCGGTAAAACTTGCGGAACACTTTGTTTTTTTCACTGTCAGGAATACCCACACCTTTATCTGCTACTTCCAGCACGGCATTTCCATTCCTTTCTGTAAGTTTTATCCTTATCGTTTTGTCCGCCGCAGAATATTTCAATGCGTTTTCAATAAGATTACTGATCGCCATTTGCAGCATCAGTTTATCGCCGCAGATGACGTTGGGCCGGGCCGTAATTTCTTCATCTTCAAACCTTGTCGGATACCGTTGGATATATTCCCTGACCTTAAACCGAACCAGTTCAGTAAAACTGAAATGCTCTTTAATAGATTTATACTGGCCGCCCTCCATTTGAGAAGCCAGCAACATATTATTGCAAAGATCGTTTAGCCGGTTTGCTTCCTGAATGCATTTATCGAGCAGCGCGTTCTTCTTCTCCTCATCCAGCTGATATTTTTCCAGCGTCTGCATGTTCAATTTCATAGCAGCGATAGGTGACTTGAGTTCGTGTGTAACGGAGAGCATGAAATTGTTTTGCTGCCTCGAAAGCCGGATGCTTCTTAAAAAAGAAGAATAAACAACAGCCGCACCGATAAAGATGACAAGCAAAAAAGTGCTGCCCTCGCCCATATACTGTTTCTTCCTGCGCTCGCGTTTTTCCTCCATCTGCTGTTTTTTGAAGTTGAAAACCGCAGTATTGCTCGCACTGTCTACCTGTGAGCGCAGATGAAGAACCTCCTGTTCGTATATGGTTTTGCTCTGTTTGTTTAGGCTCAGGCCCCAAAATACAAGGGCGGCAATAATGTATGCAAGTAGCAGCAGGAATAAAGTATTGAAATATCGCATAGGCGGCTATTTCAGCTCTTTTTTATAACCAACTTTTTCAACTCTCAGCCCTACCTGCAGCACTTCCGGCAAGGGATTGATGCGCATGTTTTGCTCAAACTTAAACTCATAGGTTCCGGTTTTCTTAAAGATCATTGGCGCATCATTTCTGGTGATTGGCATCCTTTGTTCCCATATTTCTCCCATGCCGCGGCCGAGCCATTTGCCCGATTTCTCCGCAAGAGGAATTTCTATTCTCGACTTACTATAAGTTGTGTCTCCCGGCTCTTTAGTGGCAATCCACATCCACAGATTGGAGAAGGGATACGCTTCTGTGTGCCGAATAACAAAATAAAGATGGTATAGTGCGGTAGTATCGTTAATGTCTATTTTGAAAATTGGTTGGTAGTCGTATGCCCATTGGTTTTGCGGTACAGAAACCGTCTTCTGAAAATAAGGAGACTCCATGCAGCCTGAAAAGGCAAGGCATGAAATAAGGCAAATACTCAAAAAAAACTTTGCTGGAAATTGCATGTAATTTCTATCCTTCATTGTTCTATAGCACGTTCAACACCTGCTCTTTTGCTTTTTCTAATTCATCCTTCATCCCGATGACCATCTGCTGAATGTCAGCATTGTTCGCTTTTGCGCCGAGTGTATTGATCTCGCGTCCTACTTCCTGCAAAATAAATCCAAGTTTCTTTCCTTTCGAAACGTCTTCCCTGTTTATGATATTGTGAAAGTAAGTGCAGTGTTGCGTTAATCGTGTTTTTTCCTCGGAGAAATCCATCCTCTCTATATAATAGATAAGCTCCTGCTCAAAACGATTTGCGTCAATATTTTCGGCTCCCACTACATCGCGCAGAGAGTTATTTAGTCTTGTTCGGATTTTGTCAGTTCGTTGGGCTTCTAAAGGAAGAATATGGTCCAGCAGAGCTTCAATATTCGTTATCCTTAAGGACAGATCTTTTCCCAGTGCCTCCCCTTCATTTTTACGATGCTCCATTAACAGATTCGCAGCTTCTTCAATTACTTTTGCTACTGCTTCAAACTCCTCTTCCGGCAGTACGTCACTTTCCGGTACTACTACTTCCGGCATGCGCATGATGGTAGAGAGAGCATTATCTTCCGGAAGATTCAGTTTGTCGGAAATCTGTTTCATTCCTTTGTAATAATATATGGCAAGGTCTGTATTAATGACCATAGGCTTCGATGCACCATCCTGACGTACGGCAATGTTAAAATCAATGCTACCTCTGATGAGTTTGGTGCTTAGGAGATTACGGATGTCCAGTTCGTAAGACCGAAGGATAGGTGGAAGCTTAATCCCAATTTCAAATTGCTTTCCATTCAGAGATTTTATTTCCACTACTATCTGACGCCCGTTCACAACTCCTTCCGCTCTGCCAAAGCCGGTCATTGAATATACCATACGTATTATTTGAAACAAAAGTGAGCAATCGTTTTGCAATAAAAAAGCATCTTTTGAATAATTATGCAAAAAAGCTTTAAAAACGTCTTAAAACACTCATTCAGGTTTTAACCGGCAGTATATTTAGTTATTTTTGTTCAGTACCCCCAAAAAGATCGCGAATGCGGATTTTCCAAATCCTTGTTTTTTGTTTATTATCTGTAAGTGTGCTGGCCCAACAGTCTTCCTCTAATCGTGCGGATCTGGAAAAGCGCAGAGAGAGCATTCTCCAGTCCATCCGTGAAACGCAGGAGCAGCTTGAGCAAACGAAGCAAAACAAAAAAGTGTCCCTCGCACAGTTGCGGGCTTTACAAAGCAAGCTTGCAGAGCGCCAAAAGCTTATCGGCAATATCAACCAGGAGATTTTTGAAATAAACAAAAACATTCAGTACTCGTCGAAGGAGATTGGTCAGCTACGCCAGAATCTGGATATGCTTAAAGTGCGCTATGCGCAGTCTATCCGCTATGCATACAAGAATAGAAGTTCATACAATATGATTGCCTTCCTGTTTTCTTCTACAGATTTTAATGAGGCTATCCGGCGACTAAAATATTTAAAGAAATACAGGGATTATAGGAAGGAACAGGCCGATCAGATTCGTTTTACCCAGTCGAAGATTGAGAAAAAATTAGGTATTCTCAACTCTGAAAAATCACAAAAAGATGTTTTAAAGCTCGCGCAGGAACAGCAGAAGATGGAAGTGCAGAAGGAAGCGAACGAAACGGATAAAGTAGTAAAAGAACTAAAGGGGCGCGAAAAGGAATTAGCAGGGTCGATCGCTAAAAATCAGAAATCTTTGAAACAGTTGGAACGAACGATTCAAAACCTGATTCAAAGAGAAATTGAGCTGGCACGCAAACGCGAGGAAGAAGAACGACGCAGGGAAGAGCAGAAAAAAAAGGAGGAAGAGCAAAGGAGACTGGCAGCGGCTAACTCTTCAAATGCTAATATGAATGTAGCTACCGGCTCAGGAACACGTAATGTGGGAGGCAATGTTGCGGCAAATAGCCCGAAGCCGTCTTCCGGAACTGCTCCTGCAAAGCCTTCAAAACCTGCAGAGCCAACCCGCCCCGTTGCATCGTCGACTGAACGTCCATCCTACAGCCTGAGCCTTACTCCCGAGGTGGCCGAACTGTCTAATAATTTCGAAAGTAACCGGGGCCGATTGCCATGGCCGGTAGAGAAGGGCTTTATTGCAGAACATTTTGGTATTAACAAACATCCGGTTTACAATATTGAAACGGAAAATAGCGGGGTAGAGATACAAACATCCCCAAATGCTACTGCCCGCGCAGTCTTCAATGGCGTGGTGAAAAATGTCTTCTATGTTCCGGGGATGGGTCAGTGTGTGCTTGTCGACCACGGAAGGTTTTTCACCGTTTACTCACGCCTGGCAAACGTTTCCGTCTCCAAAGGGCAAACCGTTGCCATGAAGCAAACGATAGGAACCGTAATGGCAAATGAAAACGGTTCGTATCTGATGCACTTTGAGCTCTGGAAAGTGGGCGCAAATGACAAAACTGCCGCACAAAACCCTGAAGGATGGATAGCCCGATAATAATGCGATAGCAAACCAATAAGGTACAGGAGACCTTATTGGGGTTTGGTCTATTCCGTTAATAGATTGCCGGTCATTTCCTCTGGTATCCCTACACCCATGAAATGAAGGATGGTAGGTGCAATATCGCCCAGTTTGCCGGGCTTTATTTCCCCTTTGAAATCATTGGAAATAATGAAAAGTGGAACTGGATTTAAAGTGTGTGCTGTATTTGGTGTGCCATCTTCATTAACCAGATAATCTGAATTGCCGTGATCTGCAGTCAGAAAAACGGTATAACCTTTTTCCACCGCAAGCGGGACAATTCTTGACACACAAGCGTCTACTGTTTCTACAGCTTTAATTGCTGCCTGCCACACTCCGGTATGTCCCACCATATCTGCATTTGCAAAATTGAGACAAATAAAGTCGGCTGTTGTGTTTTCTATTTCCGGAAGGATAGCTTCTGTTACGTCATATGCACTCATTTCAGGTTTCAGATCATAAGTTGCCACGGTTTTTGGTGAAGGGATCATAATCCTTTTTTCGCCCTCAAAAGGCTGTTCTCTGCCTCCGCTGAAAAAGAAGGTAACATGTGGGTACTTTTCAGTTTCCGCTATTCTTATCTGCTTTAGTCCATTTTCCTGAAGTACTTCTCCCAATGTTTTCGTAAGGTTGTCGTTTTCGAAAATGACGTTTACGTCCTTATATGTCTTGTCGTATTCAGTCATTGTTACATAATGCAGATTGAGCGGCTGCATTTGCTGCTCAGGAAATGCCTGCTGCGTGAGTGCCATCGTTATCTCCCTGCAGCGGTCTGTGCGGAAGTTGAAACAGATAACTACGTCGCCATCCTTGATTGTAGCTAATGGTTCATCGTTCTCATTGCAGATGATTATGGGCTTGATAAATTCATCAGTCACTCCGTCAGCGTAGGAAGCTTTGATGGCCTGTATTGGATCGGTTGCATGTTTACCCACACCCCTAGCAAGCGCATCATATGCAAGTTTTACGCGGTCCCAGCGTTTATCGCGGTCCATAGCATAGTATCTGCCGGTAATTGTAGCGATGAAGCCGCCTGTATCGACAAGGTGCTCCTGCAGTGAGGCCACAAAGCCGAGTCCGCTTTTGGGGTCAGTATCACGACCGTCGGTAAAGGCATGAATTGCTACCTTAGGAACATTGTTTTTTTGTGCCAGCGTAGTAAGTGCCTTTAGATGGTTGATATGAGAATGTACACCGCCGTCGCTTACAAGACCAATAAAATGGAGTGTTTTATTGCCTGTTTTTGCGGCGTTGAAAGCGGATTGCAGCACTTTATTATTTTCAAGTTCCCCCTCTCTTACCGCAACATTAATGCGCTGTAGTTCCTGGTAAACAATTCTGCCGGCACCTATATTCAGGTGTCCCACTTCAGAGTTGCCCATCTGCCCTTCTGGCAATCCTACTGCTTCTCCGCAGGTAATGAGTTCTGTATGAGGATATCTATCGTAAAGAGATTTTACAAAAGGGGTATTTGCATGGGCAATGGCATCAGAAGCAGGAACCTTTCCATGTCCCCAGCCATCCATAATAATGAGCATTACTTTTTTCGACATGAGTGCAAAATTACGCTTTGGCGCATGCATTTCTTTGATAGCTCTTATTTATTACTAATTTTACATTCCGACTGTTTGCAGTCAAGCCTGTTTCGCGTGTCCACCGTGTACATGAGCTGTTCCCGGTGATTTGGCATGTTTATTGAAAATAATATCACGGAATTGATTCGTGAGGTTAGAAATGAATAAGTCTTTGAAAAAATTTTTTTTAACAATTGCATTGTTGTTTTGCTTCGCTATGAGTTATGCGCAGGGAACCATCAATGATGTGGCCAGCGCCGTAGGGACTGGAAACGTAGGAGGGATTTCGAAGTATCTTGATAACGCAGTGGCAGTAACAATCCAGGGAAATCAGTCTACTTACAGTCACTCCCAGGCCGAAATGGTGTTAAGAGATTTCTTCAGCAAAAATGCCGCTAAGGGCTTTAGTATGGAGCGAAGCGGCGGCGGAAATAGTAACAGTTATGCGATCGGTACCCTTACCACTTCTAACGGCAACTACAGGGCGTACATTGCTTTGAGGCAAAAGAACGGTGCATTCGTAATCCAGGAGATCCGGTTCGAAAAGTAGGACGCATAGAAGTACATTCTTATTATTAATACGTTCTAAAGGTGTCAGTAAGCGGAGTGATATTTCGATAGAAGCAATGTTTTCAAAGCTTCAGAAATGCAATGTGTTCTTTAAAGAAGACGCTTCTCTAACTTGCGCTCCTCATGCTACTAAAGCTGCCTTTGCGGTGCTGTGTGGAATCCCCGCATTTCCTAAATGCTCCGTTAACCCTTTAATTGTTACGCTTAACCCTTTAATCGTTACAGTTAACCCGTTAATAGTTACACTTAACCCTTTAATCGCTACGGTTGACTCTTTAATTGCTACGATTAAACCTTTATTCCTTACAATTACACGTTTAGTTGTTACAGTTTACCTTTTAATGCTTACGACTAACCCTTTAATCGTTGTGGTTAACCCTTTAATTGCAACGATTGAACCTCTATTCGACACCATTACACCTTCAATTGCTACAGTTAAAGCTTCAATAATTACTACTAAACTTTTAATGGTTACTGTTGCACCTTTAGTTGCTACGATTAACCCTTTAATGCTTGTGCTTAAACCTTTAAATGCTACGATTGAACCTTTAATCGTTACGGTTAACCCTTTAAATGCTACGATTAAACCTTTAGTTGTCAGAGTTAACCCCTTAATTGCATTTCGAATAGCATATATAGAGAAAAGCACTTATTACACAGCATGCTTCACAGGCATTGTTCCAACGTATACTCGTTGCAAACCAGGACAAGAACGAGCAACTTATTCATCGTGTAAGCATTCCGCTGTTCGAAAAACAGCTTTCCGTTACCGTATGATCCTCAGTTTTGCATAATTCAGCATTATCTTCTTCTGCCCGTGTGTAGCCCCAAAATCAATAGTCGCAATCTTATTTTGTACTCCACCTTCCAGGCTTAATATTTTTCCAACGCCAAATTTTTGATGCTCTACCTGCATTCCCGTTTGCATTTCTGCAGGATTGTCAGGTTTAAAATCGGCAGATGGTTTGTAAGTCGTCGTGGCGGTAGTGCTTTTCTGTTGCTGCAGTTTATCAGCCAGTTTTTTTAAAGATGGCACCTTTTCGAAGGACTGGTTCATCATATTGCCAAACGCATTTGTTGAGCCTGTCGCGCGATGACCCATACCTGTAAAGGTTTTGTCCAGATACTGCTCCGGTATTTCATCAATGAAGCGGCTGGGATCATTTTGCACCAAACTTCCGAATCGGTAGCGGCTTGTAGCGAAAGTCACCCAAAGCCGTTCTTTAGCCCGGGTAACAGCAACATAGAATAATCTTCTTTCTTCCTCCAGATCCGCCCTGTCATATAAGCTCATGGAGCTTGGGAAGAGGTTTTCTTCCATTCCTACAACGAATACGCAGGGAAATTCCAGCCCTTTCGCAGCGTGAACAGTCATCAGTTTAACCGCATCTGCGTCTTCGCCCTTATCCTGGTCTGCATCTGTAAGCAACGTTATCTGCTGAAGGTAACTTCCCAGGCTTTTATCCCTTAGCTCGCCCTCTTCATCAGGAGTTTCTGTAAATTCTTTGATTGAGTTCAGCAACTCCTGCACGTTTTCATAGCGTGCGAGCCCCTCTACAGACTTATCGTTATACAACTCTGCAACCAATCCTGTTCTTTTCCCGATAGCAAACGCCACATCGTAAGCATTACCCGTTTCGAGCATAGTTTGAAAGCCCTGTATCATAGCTACAAAGTTTTCGACAGCATTTGCAGAAGCGCCCTTTAGTCCTGCCATATCGGGAAACTGTAATACCTCCCAAAACGTCTTATCGTATTGGTTGGCAGCAATCATGATTCTATCAACGCTGGTCTTACCAATACTTCTTGCAGGATAATTGATGATTCGCTTAATGTTTTCTTCATCCTGAGTATTGACAATAACGCGCAGATAGGCAAGAAAGTCTTTTATCTCTTTACGCTGGTAGAATGAGACGCCTCCAAGCAATTTGTACGGAATATTCATCCTCCGCAAGCTTTCTTCAAATGAACGCGATTGAGCATTGGTCCGGTACAGAATCACAAAGTCTTTGTTTCGGTAATGATTACGCAGTTTCATCTCCGTTATCCCGTCGGCAATAAAGCGGCCTTCATCGTTATCGGTTAATGTTCTTACCAGCTTAATCTTTTCACCTTCACTATTGCTTGTCCACAATTCTTTAGGTATCTGGTTCTTATTGTTGGATATGATGGTATTGGCGACATTGAGGATGGATTGCGTGCTTCTGTAGTTCTGTTCCAGCTTTACCACTCTCACATCTTCGTAGTCGTCCTGAAACTGAAGAATGTTTTGTACCGTGGCGCCGCGAAACGAATAGATACTCTGTGCATCATCGCCCACCACACAAATGTTCTCGTGTACAGCACCCAGCATTTTTATGATTTGGTATTGGGCGATATTTGTGTCCTGATACTCATCTATCAAAATATATTTGAAGCGATGCTGATACTTTGCCAGCACGTCAGGAAAATGGGTAAGCAACAGATACATTTTGAATAGAAGATCGTCGAAGTCCATTGCGCCATTTTTAAAGCAGCGCTTTGCATAAGCTTCATATATATCTCCCATCAGCGGCCGATTGCTTCGTGCATCTTCCTGCTGAATGTGAAAGTCCTGTTTGTAGGTTACAGCGTCAACGAGGTTGTTTTTAGCTGCCGAAATGCGATTGTAAACGTAAGCAGGCTTGTAATGCTTATCATCTAGTTTCATATCATGAATGATACTCTTTAGAACACTCTTTGCATCGTCAGTATCGTAAATAGTAAAATTGTTTGGATAGCCAAGCTTGTTTGCTTCCGCCCTCAGTATTCTTGCAAACACAGAGTGAAAAGTACCAATGTATAGGTTGCGCGCTTCGCTATTACCCAGAATGTGCTCAATGCGCTCCTTCATTTCGGCGGCTGCCTTATTAGTGAATGTAAGTGCGAGTATATTAAACGCATCGACGCCATGGTGCATTAAATGCGCAATGCGTGTTGTTAAGACTTTTGTTTTTCCGCTTCCGGCACCGGCTACGATCATTAATGGACCATCAATATGCTCCACCGCAACTTGCTGCTGTTCGTTGAGCCCCTTCAGATATTCCTGCATAGCGCGAAATTAAGATTTGGCCAGCGAAATTGCAGAAGGCAGTTACTGTGTTAAAGAATTTAAAAATCAACATGTTTATCGGTACATCAAAACCCCGTACGACTAAATTTGCGTACTTACACATCTGCTCATGTTTCGCTTTCAGCATATTGATCATCTTTATTTCCTTGTATTGCTTCCTGTACTTATTATTTTGTTTACAGGCATGCTGGTATGGAGGAAAAACAAGCTCAAGAAATTGGGCGAACAAAGACTGGTTGCATCACAATTACTCGGTTTTATCCCTGGTAGACCGGCACTCAAGTTTATACTGCTTTCAATAGCATTCGCTACGGCTGTCATAGGATGGGCTAATCTGCAAAAGGGATCAGGAACAGAAGAAGTACAACGCAAAGGGGTGGACGTAATGATTGCGCTTGATGTAAGTAAAAGCATGCTCGCTAAAGACATTCAACCAGACCGCCTGACAAGGGCAAAACAACTGGTAATGAGCATGATTGACAAGATGAAGAATGATCGTGTCGGTCTGGTTGTATTTGCAGGACGCGCTTATCTGCAGGTGCCGCTTACTATCGATTACAGTGCAGTGAAGATGATGTTGCAAAATGTGAAAACTGATATGGTGCCTACACAAGGGACAGTGATCAGCGAAGCGATTGATCTTGCCAGACAGTCATTTTCTCAAAAAGAAAAGAAATATAAGTCGCTTGTGATCATTTCCGACGGGGAAGATCATGATGAGAACGCAGTCGCAAAAGCAAAGGAAGCTGCAGATGCAGGAACGATCATTCATACAGTTGGTATCGGCTCTCCGGAAGGAACTACCATTTTTGATCCGGAAACAAACTCTGTAAAGCTTGATGATAATGGTAATCCCGTCATTAGTAAGCTAAATGAAGACGAATTAAGGACAATAGCTGCAGCAGGCAAAGGAACGTACAGTTTACTGCGCAATGCGGATGATGTAGCGTCGAAACTGGTGAATGAGATAGATGGCATGGAACAGAAAAGCCTTGGTGCAGTTGTGTTCAATAGCTACGCCAGTTACTTCCAGTATTTTCTGGCGATTGCAGTGATCGCGTTATTTATAGAATGGCTTTTACCAGGTAGCAAGTTGAAAGCAAAAACAAAGACGGCATGAGGAAACTAACTATAGCAGGTGTCTTACTTTTTTGTTGTTGTGCATTCACAGCGCATGCACAAAAAAAGCAAGTACGCCTTGGCAATAAGCTTTATGAGCAGAAGAAGTACAAACAGGCAACAGCCGAATACAAACAGGCACTTCAAAAGAACCCCGGCTATGTACCCGGTCTGTTTAACCTTGGGAATGCTTTGTACCAGCAAAATAATCTTGATCAGGCACGGCAGGTGTTGACCGCAACTGCAAAGCAGGCAAAAGACAAGGAAGTGAAGGCTGATGCAAACTATAACATTGGCAATACCTATATGAAACAGCAGAAATGGGAAGAAGCAGCGAACTCGTATAAAGCAGCTTTAAGAAGCAATCCTCAGGACGAAGCAGCAAAGTATAACCTATCGTATGCACTTGCCATGATGAAAAAGAACCAGGGCGGAGGTGGAAAGAACGACAAGCAGAATAAAGACCAGAACAAGGATCAGCAGAAGCAGAATAAGGATGACAAGGACCAGAATAAAAATCAGCAGAACAAGCAGGATCAGAATCAGGATCAGCAAAATATGGATCAGCAAAATAAGGATCAGCAAAATCAAAATCAGGAAAAGCAGAATCAGAAAGATCAGCATCCCCAGCCTCAACCCAGCAAGCTTTCCAAAGATCAGGCTGACCAATTGCTAAACGCTTTAGCACAAGAAGAAAAGAAGCTGCATGACAAGAAAGAAAAAGGTAAAGCAGTAAGAGTGAAGATGGATAAAGATTGGTAGAACGGTGTAGTTGGAAGCGGTTGAGATAGTTAGAAGTTGGAGAAGTTGGAGATAGTTGGAGATGGTTGGAGATGGTTGGAGATGGTTGGAAGTTGTTCAAATAACCTTAGTGTCGTATCGTCAAGTGATCGAATGGTCAATAAAATATCGAAGTAATTTTTCCCAAACAGAGTAACAAACTACCGCAACATCTAATCATTTAGAACAAACTTTAAGAACAATTAGTGCTACAGGTTGTTCACAGCTTTTCAACACTGCGAAAAATTTCTGTAAGATTTTTTTTTAGTCGTGAAAATTCTTTTTAATATTGTGATAGGATTGTACTTACTAACCCATCCTTATAGAAGTCCGGCTGATCACAACTCGCCGGACTTTTTCTTTTGTCTCTTGTAACGCTTTACCAGCAACCGTTTCAGCAATATCCCTCAGCCTATGTTTCGCTATTTCATTTTTTACAAACCATTTCAGGTACTGTCTCAGTTTTCAAAAGAAGGTGATAAAAAAACTTTAGCTGAATATTTTTCTTCAATTCCGAAAGATGTTTACCCTGTCGGAAGATTAGACTACGATAGCGAAGGCCTGTTGTTGCTTACAAATGATAAACAACTGAGCCATCGATTGCTTGAGCCGAGGTACCGACATGAACGAACTTATTGGGTTCAGGTAGAAGGAACGGTTACACAGGAAGCAGTAAACAAGTTGGAAAGCGGAGTAGGGATAAGTGTGAATGGCAAACCCTATAAAACATTACCGGCCACAGCAAACTTATTTTCTGAAACGCCTCTTATTCCCGAAAGAAATCCACCGATTCGCTTTCGTAAAAGCATCCCGGACTCATGGTTGTCACTAACGCTATTTGAAGGAAAAAATAGACAAGTGCGCAAGATGACTGCTGCTGTCGGGTTCCCTACCTTACGTTTGATCAGATATAGTATCGGCAGTATGACGATTGAAGGTTTAAGTCCGGGCGAGTCCAGAGAGATCGCAGGAGATGAATCTGCACGCTTCCTCGAAAAACTTCACTGAGTTCGATGGTATAACTTATGAATTTGAATTTCTACTTTTGATTACTATGATTCAAAGAAGACAAACACTCTGGCTTTTTCTTGCTGCCTTGCTCAGTGCAACATTAATGCTTAACTGGTATACCGGTTACGTCTATCAGGCAGACATTGCGCAAGGTTTTGGTATCGTTGTAAAAGATCTGTCGGTAAGAAGTCATTTTCCTACATTGATCATTGCTGTTGTAATGACACTGCTGCCGCTAATCACTATTTTCATGTTCAAAAACAGAAAGCAGCAGCGTGGCATGGTAGCTGCAGGTCTGCTGGCTTGTTTTAGTTTTATAGGCGTAAACCTGATGCGCATCAACAACTTCAATCATACAACAGCTCCCGCACCTGCAAATGGAAGTTATCAGTTAGGGTCGGTGATACCTGTGGTTGTTGTGGTCTTTTTGATTCTTGCCCTGCGGGGAATCAGCAAGGACGAAAAACTGGTAAAGTCTATGGATCGCTTAAGATAAATATCCGCCCAATGGAGACACTCACTATAACCCGGGAACAAACGCCTTCGATATTCGATGAATTGAATCAGAACTGGCTTTATGATTACGCATCAATAGGGCAGCGATTCGTAAATTTTTTGATTGACGTCGTCATTTTAAACCGCATTTTCTCCATGATTGCGACGTAATGGACATTTGTGGTGTTTTTTGAAAGATGTTTAGTTCAAGTGGACATTTGTGGAGGTATTTTTTTTTCGATGCTGTTCCGTTGTTATAGATGGAAACAGATCTTTGCATCATCGGGTAAAACGGAAGCGGGCAA
>DATJDP010000055.1:0-3005 GCA_035497355.1 Flavipsychrobacter sp. | reverse complement strand
CAGCAATTCACCTCAGCCTATCGCAAACAGTTTAATATACCAGTTATTGGCATCACCGGCAGCAATGGAAAAACAGTAGTGAAAGAATGGCTGTTCCAACTGCTGGGCGACCAATACAATATCGTGAGAAGCCCCAAGAGCTACAACTCCCAAATAGGCGTGCCGCTTTCTGTGTGGCTGCTGGAAAAGGAGAATGAGCTGGCCATTTTTGAAGCCGGTATTTCTCAGGCAGGCGAAATGGAAAAGCTGGAAAAGATCATTCAGCCTACTATTGGAGTGTTCACTAATATAGGGGAGGCGCACAGCGAAGGCTTTCTCAATCAGCGCCAGAAGATCAATGAAAAGCTGGTTTTATTTCGCCATGCAACGGACCTTGTTTATTGCAGCGACTATCCTGAGTTGAATGAGTGTATCGTACAATACCGGAATCAGACAAAATCGGCTGATTTCTCCCTGCAGCTGTTCACCTGGTCGCAAAAGCACGATGCAGACCTCAGGATCACCGATATAGACAAGCAGTATAATTACACAACTATCCATGCGATTTACAAGGATAAAGCTGTTCACATCACCATTCCGTTTACCGATCCTGCTTCGGTTGAAAATGCGATTCACTGCTGGAGCGTCATGTTGTTGCTAAGCGTAGAGCAGCCTTATATCCAGGAGAAAATGACTACGCTTCATGCTGTTGCGATGCGTTTGGAACTGCGCCACGGTATCAATGACTGTACTATCATCAACGATACTTACAATTCCGACCTCACATCTCTGCAGATAGCACTCGATTTTTTAGGCCAGCAAAGGCAGCATCCGCATCATACCGTTGTACTGTCCGATATGCTGCAGATCGGCAAATCCGATGGCGAGCTTTATGAAGAAGTGGCGGGCCTGATCAACCGACGAGCAGTGCAGCGGTTCATAGGTATTGGCCCTGCATTGTATAAGCACCGGTCTTTTTTTCGGGCGAACAAAAAGCTGCGCAGCATCTTTTTCAAATCAACAGATGCCTTTCTGAAGCAATTTCACCTGTTGACCTTTAGAAATGAGGCTATCCTGCTGAAAGGAGCCCGTACCTTTCGCTTTGAGAAGATAGACCTGCTGCTGGAGCAAAAGATTCACCAGACCGTTCTTTCCATCAACCTTTCCTCGGTTACCCACAACCTTAATGCTTTCCGCAGTAAGCTGAAGCCGGGCGTTAAGCTGATGGCAATGGTAAAAGCGTTTTCTTATGGTAGCGGCAGCTTCGAAATAGCGCATCTGTTGCAGTTTTCGGGAGTAGATTATCTTACTGTAGCCTATACAGACGAAGGAGTTGCCCTGCGAAAGGCGGGAATAACGATGCCTATAATGGTAATGAGTCCCGATGCTATCTCTTTCGACAGGATGATAGCCTGGAAGCTGGAGCCGGAGCTTTACAACCTCCGCTCATTGCAGACATTTCTTGATATGGCTGCCACGCTGAAAGTAAAGGACTATCCGGTACACATCAAGCTTGATACGGGCATGCACCGCCTTGGCTTCGCCGAAGCGGATATGGAAAATCTTGCCGCAATTCTGAATGTGGCTCCCTCTGTAAAGGTTGCCACCATTTTCAGTCACCTCGCTGCAAGTGAAGACGCTTCTTTTGATGATTTTACGAATGAGCAGGCTACACGTTTTCGCAGGATGAGCGAGACGCTGGTAGAGAAGCTTGGCTATGCGCCCCTGCGCCATCTCTGCAACAGCGCGGCTATTGGCCGCCATCCCGATCTTCATTTCGATATGGTACGCCTTGGACTGGGCCTGTATGGCATCGACAGCAGTGGCTCCCTGCAATCGAAGCTGCGGCAGATCAGTACACTCAAAACAACCATTGCACAGATAAAAGACGTTGCAGCGGGGGAAACCGTAGGCTACGGAAGAAAGGGCATTATTGACCAGGATAAGCGCATCGCAACCATTTGCATCGGTTATGCAGACGGCTATCCCCGTGCACTGGGGAATGGGAAGGCACATGTTTTAGTACATGGCAAAAAGGCTCCACTGGTTGGCGTTGTTTGCATGGATATGTGTATGATTGATATCACCGATATTCCGGAAGCCAAAGAAGGAGATGAAGTGATCGTCTTTGCACCGGAGCTTCCCGTAACGCAACTGGCAGAATGGGCTGGAACCATCTCTTACGAGATCATGACCGGCATATCTGAGCGCGTGAAGCGGATATATGTGAATGAGGAGTAGGGCGAGATATTGCAGCTATTGCAACACTATCTTCCCTCGTTCGGTTCCGAGTTTCGTCTTTACCGAATAGAAGTAAATGCCTTTGGGAAGGCTTTGAAGATTGATAGTTGTATTTGGTGACTGTGGCTGAGCAGAAAAGACCTTTTCCCCGAAAGCGTTGCTTATCTCAACAAGCTCTATGGGCAAAGGGGCTTGGATGGTAACAAGGCCGGTTGTGGGGTTGGGGAAAATGGAGAAGTGTTCTATTGACAGGTTTTGCACCGTGTTAATAACGCCATAGCAGAGTGTGGAGTCTTTACCTGCGTTACTTTCATAAACACTAAAATAACTTGAAGTGTCTATGCCGCTGTTAGCAACTAACGTTATTGTGTGCGTTAGAACAACTGTATCCATTACTGAAGGATTCAGCGAATAAGTGTAACATAAGCTATTTCCGCTATCATCTGTTCTTACCAAGTAATAGTCTGGTGTGGGAGGTGTTGTAGGAAATCCTGTGCTCATAGCCAGCCAATATCCATTCGAATTTTTCGACTCTGATACTAACCATGATGTTCCCCCTATATTGCCGTAATGTTTTGCCCATAAGAAATTTCCGTTTTGATCAAGACTAATAAGATTCATAGCCGCGTCTGTTAGAATGATATTGTGATCGTGTGTTTCTTGGACACACCGCACTTGTTGTATATCTGGGTAGGGCAGATGTTTCGTCCACAGCAAGTTGCCGACACTGTCTGTTTTAATTAAAAGTCCGGAATTCACGGTGTGATTGGAAGTAAAGCTTTTAC
>DATJDP010000054.1:0-6727 GCA_035497355.1 Flavipsychrobacter sp. | reverse complement strand
AAATACGGTTTACGACATAGTCGGAGAAATCGAGGTGCTTACCAACCTGACCAGGAGTACAATTGTGGCTATACTGAAAGCCATTAAAGAAGAGCAGTTTCTTTTGCTTCGCAAGAATCCGGAAGAGTTTATTTCGAAATGCAGTAAACTAATAAATGAAGTGAAAGCCAGTTTGATCTTCAATAATATAGTGTACCATAAGACAGAAGAGCGCCATGATGCAAAAACCGTCTTTACTAATGACAAGTTCGCATTACGGAATTCTGAGTTATTGAAGAAACACATCTACGATTATCTCACCACCGGTTCGGAAATAGAATCTGAGTTTGCGAAAGCGCTTGAAAACAGCACTGAGGTGGTGGTATATGCCAAACTTCCGAAGAGCTTTTACATAACAACTCCCGTAGCTAAATACAGCCCTGACTGGGCCATAGTATTTGACAAGGAGAAAGTACGCCATATCTATTTTGTTGCCGAAACCAAAGGCTCAGATTCTGATATGGATATCAGGGAAATTGAAAAGCTGAAAATCCATTGTGCAACGGAGCATTTTAAGGAGATCAGTGGCAATAAAGTGACATTTGAGAAAGTTAGCAGCTATGATAAACTGCTGGAAATAGTACAATTGAAGTGACAGTATGAACTTAATTGATAATGTAAATAGTCGCTTAGGGGACGACCTGAAAGCTGGCATAAAGAAAGGCAGCAAGCTGAGCATAGCAGCATCTTCCTTTTCTATTTATGCTTATGAAGCGCTGAAGAAAGAACTTGGAAAGATTGATGAATTGCGTTTCATTTTCAGCTCACCCACCTTTATTGAAGAAAACTTCAAAAAGCACAGCCGTCTGTTTTACATACCACATATTTACAACGAAACGGAACTGTGCGGCGGCGAATTTGAACTACGATTGAAGAACCAACTGAACCAGCGTGCCATTGCCCGGGAATGCTCGAGATGGGTAAAGGAGAAGGTAGTGTTCAAATCAAATAGGCACCACCACCTTCCTTTAAACGGAATGATTCATGTAAAAAGTCCAAATCACGAAGAATTGGCTTATTCAAACGTCAATAGCTTCACCACTTCCGATTTAGGCATTACACACAAAAAGGGATTCCCTACACTTATTCAAAAATCAACCTTCCCGGATAGTCAAGCGTATCTGGAATGGTTCAACCAAATTTGGGAAAATGATGATGACCTGCAAGATGTGACTCAAAAAGTGCAGGATTATTTTGAAAGTGCCTACAAGGAAAACAGCCCTGAGCTTATATACTTCATTACCCTATACAATATCTTTAACGACTTTTTAGAAGATATATCGTTAGATAACCTACCTAATGATCAGATCGGTTTTAAAGATTCTACAGTGTGGGGTAGGCTTTATAATTTTCAGAAAGATGCAGTGATAGGGGCGATCAATAAGCTTGAAAAGTATAAAGGCTGTATCCTTGCCGATAGTGTCGGCTTGGGTAAAACCTTCTCCGCCCTTGGTATTATTAAGTACTATGAAATGCGGAACAAAGACGTGTTGGTGCTTTGCCCCAAGAAGCTTGAAGCGAACTGGAATACCTATCGTCACAATGACAAGAATAATATCCTTGCGGCAGACCGCTTCCGATATGATGTTTTGTTTCATACTGACCTCAGTCGTGAAAGAGGAATAAGCAACGGCAGAAGCCTTGAGAATGTGAATTGGGGTAACTATGGGTTGGTAGTGATTGACGAATCTCACAATTTCAGAAACAATAATCCATATTCGAACAGAGAAAACAGATATCAAAAGCTCCTGCGCAAAGTGGTGAAGGAAGGCATTGAAACTAAGGTTCTGATGCTTTCCGCAACGCCTGTCAACAACCGCTTCAACGACTTAAAAAATCAATTGGCTCTTGCCTATGAAGGTGAACCCGAGTTGATAGATAATAAACTTGATACAAATAGTGGTATAGAACAAATATTCAGAAAAGCACAGCAGGCATTTAACGTTTGGAGCAAGTACGATACAGCGCAACGGACCACAGACAAGCTTTTGGATATGCTGGATTTCGATTTTTTTGAAATATTGGATTCGCTGACAATAGCCCGTTCGAGAAAGCATATTACCACTTACTATGATACTACGGCTATCGGCAGATTTCCTGAAAGAAACAGGCCGGTGCCAATGCAAAGCCCCCTAACTGAAAGTGGCGATGTGACATATGTGGACATTGCAGAAAAATTGACGCTGCTCAATCTTTCTGTCTATACACCGCTCAAATACATTTTGCCAAGTAAGGTTGAGTTGTATGCAAACCTATACGATAAAACAGTAAAGTCAGGAAGATTTACTCAGCTAGACCGCGAAAAAAGCCTTCAGATTCTGATGCGTATCAATTTATTGAAGCGCCTTGAAAGCTCAATTGACTCTTTCAGAATCACACTCGAAGGAATTATATCCCAAATTGAACATGCCATCAAAACCGTTGCACAAGGTGCAAATCAGGAATACGAAGGCATTGAGTCCTGGGTAAATGATGAAGATTTTGATTGGGAAGCGGATTGGGGCGATGAGGAAAATGTAATTGGTAAAAAAATCAAGGTCCATATCGCTGACATAGATACCCGCAAATGGCAGGAGGACTTAAATGAAGATCTCGTCATATTGAAGCTAATCTGGAGCAGCATTGCAGATATTCGAGGGAAGAAGGATTTAAAGCTTCAGCAGCTTATTGGCCTGTTGGATGATAAAATCACCAAACCATTCAATCCGGGTAATAAGAAGGCGATCATCTTCACCGCATTTGCCGATACTGCTAATTATCTTTACGACAACCTCCATGGATACTTAAAAGATAGCTACGGTATCCACACTGCTTTAATAACAGGGTCAAGGAAGATCAGCAACGCCAAGTCAATTCCATCGGACCTAAATCCTCTGCTCACGTGCTTTTCACCGCTATCCAAAGATAAGGCTCAGCTCTATCCGGGTCTGCATGATTCAATTGATTTGCTCATAGCCACTGACTGTATTTCAGAAGGCCAAAACCTGCAGGACTGCGACTACCTGATCAATTACGATATTCACTGGAATCCCGTAAGGATTATTCAGCGCTTTGGGCGCATTGACCGGATTGGCTCAAAAAATGCCAGCATCACCCTGGTGAACTTCTGGCCAGATGTCACCCTGGATGCCTACATAAACTTAAAGCAAAGGGTAGAAAGCCGGATGTTGATTAGCAATATGGCCAGTACTGGGGATGACAACATTCTGAATACGGATGAAAAAGATTTGGAGTACCGTAAAATACAACTTCAAAAGCTGCGGGAAGAAGTCATTGATTTGGAGGATTTGAGAGAAGGCGTGAGTATTACAGACCTTGGCTTAAATGATTTTCGGGTTGATCTGACGAACTATATCCGAGTTTATGGTGAGCTGACGCATATCCCTGAAGGGTTGCATACCGTCGTAAAGGCTACAGAAATTTTGCAGGAAGGTGTAATCTTTGTTCTGAAAAATGTAAACTCCAGTGTCAATATCAATAAACTTAACCGGCTACATCCTTATTACCTCGTATACATGAAAAAATCAGGCGAGTTGTTATTGAATCATGTAGAGTCTAAAAAGATACTAGATGCGATGCGCATGCTCTGTAAAGGCAAAAATGAACCGATTTCTGACCTTTGCCAGGCGTTAAGTGCGGAAACAGATGAATACTATGACATGGATTCTTACTCCTTATTGCTCAAACAAAGCATAAGGACGATTTTGCGCACCGAAGAAGAAAAGGAAGTCCTGAGCTTATTCAAATCAGGTGGTACGACAGCCCTAAAGGATAAATTTAAAGGCATTGAAGATTTCAAACTTATTTCATTTTTAATTGTGCGTTAAATGGATTTATTCACTTTACCACTTACCACCAAAGTAAATAAGGTAATCCCAAAGAATGCTTTCGATAGTTACATCACGACAAAGCAAAAGAAACTGTTCACGGATCTTATTGCCCGAATCACCTGGACACATAAGATTTCTACAGACACTGTGAATCTGGAAGCTAAGGATATTAATGAAATTCAGGTTTTCAGGATAGAACTGAAAGTAAGAGAAGATATTAAAGCCGTACTTGATATCATTGACAAATCAATTCCCTACAATATAATTTTTGTCGTCCAATTTGAAAACAGTGTATACATTTCAACGTCAGTCAAGCATAAACATCCAATAAATGAAGATAATGCGGTATTAGACTGGACTTTCAAATCAGAGTGGTTTTCGCTATCTGAAAAGAAGTACAACCTTCAACTTAAAAAGAACATAGATGTAGTATATCATGATTTCTGTATTCAACTATCTGATAACCCATCTATGGCTACAAAAAGCTTGCACGCCTTGATCGCCTATAAGAAAAAAGTGAATGTTTTAGAGAAAGAAATTGCAAAACTAAGGTCAAGTATGGCCAATAGTAAGCAATTCAATAATAAGGTAGAACTGAACTTAAAAATAAAGGCAAGCGAGAATGAGCTACAGTCTCTCTTATCTGGTGACTAAAAGCGATTGACGAAGCAGTCCGTCATAGCAGAGATTTTCATAGGTCGCGGAATGGGATTATAACAAAAAAACCTTCCATCCGGAAGGCTCTTCTTCATTAAATTTCAATTATTTATGCCTTGGCTAGTTCACCTTTCAAAAAGTCAATCACCTTTACCTCTGTAGCATCCACACCGTGCAGGTCGGCAAGAAAGACCGAAGTCCAGTCGGTGAGGTGAACAATATAGAATACTTTTTCAAAGTATGTTTTCCCTTTAGACCATACCTCTATAATGCTCGCATATTTCTTAATCACTTTTTTGTTGATCTCCATGCGCATTTGCGTCCGCTCATAATCGTCTTCGTTTCGGATAAAGACAGCTACCCGTGATGCATCCTTATCGCGCCAGCCTACGAGTTCGTTGTGGTTCATCTCCGGCACCACATTATGCCAGGCCAGCATCTTTCCGTTTTCGTTGATCTGCTGACGGAAACGTACAGCCACACCTTCAAAGCTGGAAGCAGTGTAGATGATTGGTGTCTTTCCGGTCAGTTTGCCCGCTAATGCCTTACCACGTTTCCTGATGTCTTTTTCATCTGCCTTCAGAAGCTTGATGGCAGCATTGATGCTTTTAACGAAGTCGTTTTGGATGTAGCCAAAATGGTTGAGGATAAACAATACCTGAGTGAGAGAGTAGCCGAGACAAGAGCGGGGAGGCATGCCGGCCGGCAATAAAATGCAGTCAAGGTTCTTCTTTTTTGCAATCTCTGAGACCTTACCGCCAGAGGTAACACATACCACAGTGGCTTTGGCCTTCAGTGCCTGCTGCATTGCGGACAGTGTTTCCTCGGTATTGCCAGAGTAGGAAGAGACAATGACAAGGGAATTGCTATTGACAAAAGCTGGAAGAAAATAGTCTTTGTTGACGATGAATGGAACGATCATCTTGTCGCTTACATAGTTCTGCACAATAGAGCCGCCGATACCACTCCCTCCAAGCCCTGTAAGCACAACATTGCTAAACTCTTTTTGTGCTGTCTGAAACCGGTAGCTTTGTCCGATAATAAGCGCTTCCTGCAATTGGGTGGGAAAAGATTGTACTAAGTCCTTCATCATTTAAAGTGGTTGTTATTTATTGATGCGATGTTTTAGTTTTGTTTTTTCAATGTCCAAACATAACGAAACCGGCGTAAAAGGGGAGCAAATAGCAGAAAAGTTTTTGCTGGAAAAGGGGTATGCGGTGCTGCACCGCAACTGGTGTTCCGGCAAAAAGGAAGTAGATCTGATCGCGGAAAAAGCTGGTGTTGTGGTGTTCGTAGAAGTGAAGACAAGAACCACGACGGGATTTGGCTTTCCGGAGGATGCAGTAGATTTCCGAAAGCAAAACTTCCTTAAAGAAGCGGCCACAGCCTTTCTGGATGAGTTCCCCGCTTATAAAAAGCTACAGTTCGATATTGTAAGTATTCACCTTACGGCCAATCGCGTAAAGGAAATTGTTCATTTTGAAGACGCGTTTTATTAGTCGCCATGCATTTAGAGCCATCTTATAAGCCTGAGTACTATCGCGTAAAAGTGGTTGAGATAAAAGAGGAAATCCCCCATGTAAAGACGATCGTATTAGAACCAGAGACGGATATCCCCTGCAAGGCTGGTCAATTTCTCACTTTTGTCTTTGAGGACAGCCAGGCGGAGGAACGGCGTTCTTACTCGCTGTCGAGCAGCCCGGAGATGAACGAGCCCATGGCAATAACTGTAAAGAGAGTGCCAAACGGCAGATATTCACGGCCCATCATAGATGATTTGGAAGTAGGGGAGGTGTTGTCCGTATCAGGCGCTTCCGGTCAGTTTATTTTGCCGGAGGATGTGAATCACTTTCACCAGATATTTTTCCTTGCGGCGGGCATCGGTATCACACCTGTTCTTTCACTTATAAAGACACTGCTTCATCTTCATCTGAAAGGGCAGGTCGTTTTGCTTTATAGTAATACCTCTGCGGATACAACCGTATTTTATAGGGAGATATTGTCGCTACATGAACAGTTCCCCGGCCGTTTTCGACCCGAGTTTCTGTTTAGCTCCGCACCGGATCTTAATCGTGCGAGGCTCAGTAAGTGGCTATTGCCGCAGCTTTTGTCGGAATATAGCACGGCCGAAAAGGCCAGACAGCTTTTCTACACCTGTGGACCTTTCCCCTATATGCGAATGGTGACATTGGGACTTGTAG
>DATJDP010000053.1:0-25487 GCA_035497355.1 Flavipsychrobacter sp. | reverse complement strand
GAAATAGAGAACGGCATTCCTATTGTAGGACTGGAGCCAAGTTGCGTAGCGGTTTTCCGTGATGAGCTTACCGGACTTTTGCCTTCAGCCCAGGATGCCCAGAGACTTAAGCAGCAGACATATACATTGGGCGAATTTCTGCAGAAGTATGCGCCGGATTTTGAAATTCCTGCTTTGAAACAACCTGCCGTGATGCATGGCCATTGCCACCACAAAGCCATTATGAAGACGGACTGCGAGAAGGAAGTATTGCAAAAAACGGGTATGGACTTCCATGTGCTCGATGCCGGCTGCTGTGGTATGGCAGGATATTTTGGTTACGAAGAAGGACGGCATTACGACATATCGGTTGCTGCGGGTGAGCGCGTTTTGTTGCCTGCAGTGCGGAAGGCGGATGCTGAAACCATAATTGTGGCAGACGGATTCAGCTGTCGCGAACAGATAGAACAACTGACCGACCGGAAGGCGATGCATCTGGCGCAGGTGTTGCAGATGGCATTGGGAGAAAAGGATAATCCAAATTCTATTGTCTTCCCGGAAAAGAAGTACGTGGACGGAAAGAAGCTGAAAAATCCGAACCGCACCCGCAATACACTGCTGCTATTAGGCGCCGTGGCTGTTGGCGTTGCCGCTTATGCATTGCTGAACACCAAAAAGAAGGGCTATGAATTATAAATTACTGGATGGAAGAGCGAGTACCTATGCTATCATCTTCGACAGCGGAGACGAAGTGATGAGTACTTTAAAGGAGTTTGCGAACGAAAGGAAACTAAAAGCAAGCCGCTTCACGGCCATCGGTGCTTTCAGTGATGCAGAACTGGGTTTTTTCGATTTTTCCATAAAAGACTATAAGAAGATCCCGGTAAATGAGCAAGTGGAGGTGCTTTCTCTGATGGGTGATATTGCGCTATATGGCGACGACTCAAAGTTGCATGCGCATGTGGTTTTGGGGAAAGGTGACGGTGCTGCCATAGGTGGCCATTTATTAAAGGCAACCGTTCATCCCACGCTCGAGGTGATTCTTGAAGAGTCGCCAGGCTATCTGCAGCGCAGAATGGATGAAGCTACAGGCTTGCCATTGATCAAAATTGATTAACCGACATTAAGATTATTATTTATGGAAGTGAAAGGCTTTAAATATAAAACTTGCTTCAACTGGCTCTTTTCCTGTTGTATGCTAATGTTCACTATGAGTTGTTTTGCACAAAATAGAGAAGGGCGTTTTGCTTATGATCTGAAGCACCCGAAAGTGTACCAGTTGCAAGACCAGCTTAGGGAAATATCGGATCTGAGCTATAGTGAGGCTGCCAACAGTGTTTATGCCATTTGTGATAATTCTGGTGACCTGTTTGAAATTCCGGTCAACGAGCCGAGCAAAGTGAAAAAATGGAAGTTCCACAAGACAAAAGACTTTGAGGCCGTTGCGATAGTCGGCGACAGGTTTTTTGTCTTAAACAGCAATGGCGATGTTTATGAAACCTGGTTTAAAAACGGGGAAAAGATGAAGGAGGAGAAGTATTCTTTCCCTTATGGCAAGGGCAATGAGTTTGAGATACTATACTACGATGCCCGCAAACGTAAGCTGATACTCATTTGTAAAGACTGCGTTGACGATGGGAAAAAGCAGTTGAGCACCTACAGCTTTGACCCCAATAGCCGTCAATACAGCCGCGATCCCTTTACGATCAGAACAGAGAAAATTGCCGCCTATCTGGATAAAACGAAAGTACGGTTTAAGCCTTCGGCGGCAGCCATTCATCCCATTACAGGCGAGCTATATATCGTCTCCTCCATCAATAAAGTGCTGGTAGTTGCGAACAGGGACGGTGTGGTACGTGAAGTGCACGATCTCGATCCCAACCTATATAAACAACCGGAAGGCATCACCTTCACTCGAAATGGAGATATGCTCATATCCAACGAGTACCACAAAGAAGGCCAGGCAACACTTTTGTATTTCCCTTACAAAAATGGAAGGAATGAAAACCCAAGATAAGGTACAGGCGTCGGTAGCGATGTTTGCTGATGCCCTGGGTAAAAGCCTGGTAGCAGGTCTTGCAGGCACGGTTGCCATTACTATATCTCAGATCATAGAAATGAAGATTACTGAGCGGGAGCCCAGCACCACGCCGGCTAAGGCTGTAGAAAAGACGCTGGAAGTGGCCCCGGCAAAGCAAAGCAATGAAAAAGAGTTTTCTCAAAAAATACACTGGGTCTATGGCATTAGCTGGGGGGCGGCGCGAGGCATACTTGGTTTATTAGGTATCAAAAAATGGGCAGCCACGGCTGTCCACTACACGGCCGTTACTACCACTGCTTTTGTCATGCTGCCTGCGCTGAAGGTGGCGCCGCCCTTAAAGAAATGGGGCGCAAAGGAGATAAGTATTGAATTATTTCACCATGCCGTATATGCGATAGTAGCAGGGCTGGTGTATGATGCCATTGATGAGGATGGCTGGTAAGCGGACAATTGATGTTTTACTGACATGTTTTATTGTAGAAGGCCTATTTTCAGATATCGATAAGAAGTTTTTCGATGTCGAGATGAGGCTTTTCGATGTCGAAAATCGGCATTTAACCACTCGGATCTTACTGCAACACAGAGCCTATTAGGGGATTTAGAGTTGGAAAAATCGCAATAAAGAGGTCTTTGATGTGAAGTTTTTATTGTGCATATTTACGGTTGAACCGGCAAGCATAACTACACAATTTCTTTTACCTTAGTTGAACAAGATAAAAGGAGAAGGAGAAAGAGTAAAAGTTTTTTGAAAATGAGTTGGCTAAAGTCATTGATAATTTAGAAAGTTTGCTATCCGCTTTTTAGTATTATCTGGCAAATCGGTATTGTAAATTTCATATCGTTTAGTTTTCATTTCAGCGAACCATTTTTGCAAATAAAGTTTGATAACATCTTCATCGTCCTTGTGATTTGCTTCCGAATTTACTTCAAGCACTAAAATTTCAAGGTTGTTTAAATCGCTTCGTGTTGAAATTAAGCCGCAATTTTTAGTTTCGAATATTGACTTAAAATTGGCATTTCTTAAACCCAAAGAGTTCAAAAGTTGAGGCAAAATGTATTCGCTTTTATTACCGATTTTCCCCATTGAATTTTTGTCATAAATATACCCGTCTGTAAGGATTACAAGAATGTTCCTGTAAGTAGTGTCCTTTGCAATACAGTAATCAGCCACATCATTTTTGAAAAATCTGTAAATATCTGAACCATCCCATTTAGAAGTTTTAATTGTCAAATCTGTTATTTGTTTGCTTGTTTGCTCAAAGTCTGAAGCGATGTTATCATAAACTTGCTTCTTTTCTTTTACATCTTTTTTAGAAAGGTCAACATCCAATTTTGATGCTAACGTATTAATATTTTGGTCGCTTGGATTAGGCGAAAAAAATACTTTTAATTTTCCTTTGGCCATAAATGCTCCTTTCTTATCCATGTCCGCTTTCAAATAATCAGCAAAATATTTGATGATGGAAATATCCCTTTCTGCATTTGTCGGTTGCTCTTTGTGAATTGACGGACTAATTCTATCAGATAAATCCCACAAGACCGAAATATTTAATTGCTTCCCAAATTTGCTTACAGCTATGTTTTCCTGGCTTTCAAGTGTTTTTTTATCGGTGCTATTACAAGATAATATGATTAATGAAATGAGTAGTATTAGGGACGTTTGCTTGTTCATTTTAATTGTTTTGGTAGTCAATCTGCTTTATATTAGTTGTTATAAATATCGTCAAAATGTCTTCGCAGTCTTTCTGCTGTGCTTGGTTTTTAAGATTTGCCGACATCCAATGCAACCAACCTTGCATGAAGTGATATAAATATTGTTCAAACTCTTTTGGAATGATAGTCGTATGCTCAATTAATTCATTCAATTTATTTATCTCGCCAACGTTTTTATTTTCCTTTTCTTCTAAAACATTTATCTCGCCGTTTAGTTTATCAATACTTTCATCAATAGACTTTATTTCATCTTCTTTGGCTCTAATGGCTAAGCGTACCTTATCTAATTTCTCATGTGCTTCAATTGTAAAATCAAAGACTAATCCCCAAATCAAATAAACTACAAACCCTGCAAAGAGGATTAGCCAAAAGTTAATTGATTGAAAAGCCAAACTCAATGAATAGTCAGGAATATTTTGAAAGCTGTTTGCCTTCTTTATGTTGTATATTTTCTCACAAATTTCATAAGCAATAATTACATCAAAGAGGAACGTTACAAAAATTAATGAGCCTATAAATAAAAACTTTTTAAACCCTTTTTTCTCGGAACTTTTATGTATCAAATAACCTAAACCCAAAAAGACTGCTGGAATAGTTACAATAAGTATCAATTCCGTGAACCCATCTTTCATAGCTTTTGAAAGTGCTTGTGCGTCAAATATTGAATTAGCTATTCCAATCTCTGATATTGCAAATTCTTTAAAGAAAGAAGAATAAGATGCAGAGCTATAGAAAATGAAAAGATAAACGGTGAGAAAAATAAGTATAGTGAAGCCTATATAGAAACTTGCCTTTCCTGATTTGTCGCCTGTTAAGCGTTCAGGGTTTGACCTGATTTCAGAAATATCCTGACGTAGTTTTTCAATTTTACTTTTACAGTTTGGTATTTCCTGTGTCTTTATTTTTTCTATCTTTTTTGATATGCCTTCATTCTCTGCTTTGAATTCGTGAAGTTTCAAACGATAGGGTTGTTTTAAATCGGCTTGCTTTGCTGTATCATCTGTTACTTTCTTTTTAAAGTCAAGATAAATTCTGTTTAAACAAATTGACAGCCCTATGGTTGAACCATTATTTGCTCTTGCACTATTAAAGCCAAATCTTTCAACAGTTACGTTTTCATTGTGAAGCAGGCTGTTTTCATTGAGATTCCCATCTGAACTAAAGTCAGACTTGATTTCATTGAGAACTGGTTCAACCTTTTTCTCTTTTTCGGCAGCTTCGGTCTTTTTTAAATTGAAAAGTCCTTTGGGTATGCTTTTAAAGTCCATTTCAGTTTAGGTTTTCATTGATGATTTGTAAAAGGTCGTTCGTTGGTAAGTTTTCTTTTGCAGATGAAATTAAAAATTCTGCAATGGCTGAAATATTTGCTTCCTCAAATCCAAAGCGATTGCAAAATAATTCAAGTGTCACTCTTTCGTTTTTGTCGACGACACCGTCTGCCAATATAATTTTTGCAAAGTCATACAGGTAAACGATTTTTTCGTTAAGCGTATCGGGAAACGAAAATTTTACTTTGTCTGGATTTAAAATAATATGGTCTATTTCAGATTTGTCAACGCCTTTTTCCTGCCCAATTTTATAGAGCGTTTCCAATTCTACTGTGTCAATATGCGTGTCAGAAAGCGCCATTGCATAAAGGTTTAGGAAATGGCTTTGTAGATTGTCAGTCATATAAGTGGTTTTGATTTTGTAGGGTGTCCCAATACAGTTACACACAACTCGTAAGTATCAGCACCAATTTAGTCCTTTAGATTTTATAAAGCAAATTTTCATGTTGCTTATTGCCATTGCTTTATCCCATGTTTTGGAACTAAATCAGGACGTTTTCAGCACTGCTCATTTTGTTCCGTCTTTGTTCCCGCTCATAAGCTTGTCTAAGGGGCTGACTATTTTCTAAAGAGTAGTTTTGCTTACATGCGTATAGCGAAGTGTCGTCTTGAGATCATTGTGTCCTAACAGCTTTTTAATGCTGCTAATGTCTGTCCCATCTCCGGCTGTTCCGGATGTTCCGCAGGGCATCCGGAATTAGAGATAAAGCCCCTTCTCTGAAGGGTATTCACGGCTAATAAACTGGCTATTACCTGTTGTTCTTTCTGATTTAAGTCTTGGTGTCCATTGAAGTCAGGCTGCGTTAAGACTTCAACCACCGGGGAGTTGTGAAAAGCGCAATAAGAGGTCTTTGATGTGAAGTTTTTATTGTGCATATTTACGGTTGAACCGGCAAGCATAACTATACGAACTACAAATGACACCGGACAATTTAAAAACAGACTTTGACGAAATATTTAAAGGAGTAATCATCCCCTTCTTTAAGGAATTAGGTTTTAAACGTAAGACACAACACTTTGCTCGACCGACAAACGACATTACGCAGTGTTTTAATGTTCAAAAAAGTCAGTGGAACTCATACCACGACAGTTTAAGTTTTACATTTAACCTTGGTTTTTATAACGAAGCAATTAGAACTATTTGTTGGGGACAAGAAATACCAACTGACTTTCCAAAAACTACTGACTGCTTCATACAAGACAGACTTGGGACCTATTCTCATAAACGTGACAATTGGTATGAATTAAGTAAACGAGTTGACAGAAACAAAGTAGCTGAACAAGTAAAAAGCGACCTTGAAAGGTATTTGAAACCACTATTTGACGACTACACATCACTTTCTGACCTTAAACTATTTTCAGAGAGAAATACAGGGTTTCTTCTTTCACCATACGGACAAATTGTATTTCTGATGATGACTTGTCAAATAGAGAAAGGAAAGCAATTTATAAAAGAGCAATACAAAACTGCATTGACACCTCAAATAACTACACAGACAATTAACTATCCAAGCGGAAAAAGTGAAGTCAAAACATCAAAGCCTTATATAAATCAGAATTATGTTGGCAATATTGAAAGGCTTGCAAAATATTATGACATTGAACTATAGATTGACCGCTGTTCCAGATATTTCGCAGGGCATCCGGAATTAGAGATAAACCCCTTCTTTGAGGGGTATTCACAGCTAATAAGCCGGCCATCACCCGCAGCGCTTAAGACTTCAACCAGTGGTGATTAAAAAAAGGCAGTTTTCACTTTTCTCGCTGACCGGTAGATTTACGGAATATGACTAAAATGGAATGATTTGTATATTTACAAGTAAGCAGATACAATATAAAAGAGTACAAATCGTAAAATTATTTAAGACCGCTATGAAGAAGTACGCGATTCTAACATTTTGGGCTAAAGGCATGGCAAATGGGACTGCGCCGCAGGAGTCTGGGCCAGCAAGATTAAACGAAGGAAAATTCAACCAAACACATACAAGGCCAGACAAAACAGCAGCAGATTTAATTAGAAATGAAGATGGTACAATAAAACAATTTGTTTCACAAGTTACTGCACTTAACTATTGCGTAAGTCTTGGTTGGAATTTGGAACAGACCATTTTTGACTCCCATGAAGGGTTCAATTCAAGAGACCCATATAGTACTTTCATTTTTATTTTGTCAAAGCAAGAATAATAGGAGCAAAAGTTACCGCCCCGCCGCTGTTCTGGATGTTTCCAGCGCCTAAAAAGGTGATTTGCATTAGAACAGCTGTTCTACAGTTTCCGTACGTATCCGTAACCAAAGATAAAGCGCCTTCTCTGAAAGGTATTCACAGCTAATAAGCCGGCTATTACCCGTTGGTCTTTCTGTTTAAGTCTTGGTGTCCATTGAAGTTAGGCAGCGCTAAGACTTCAACCAGTGGGGAAGAAAACCCAGAAAACACCGCCGAAAGAAATTAAAAAAGCGGAAGAAATTAGAAACCAATATTTTGAAAACAAGACAAACCATAAATAGTTATGGCAACAAATAAATTTAAAACCATGTCGCTTGACACAATGATTGATAAACATATTGGCAAGCAAGGAACCGAAAGACGTGAGGCGTTTGAAAATGAGTTGAGAATTGACTTGTTGGGAGAAGCCATTAAACAAGCAAGACAAGAACGTCATTTAACTCAGCAACAATTAGGCGATCTTGTGGGCGTACAGAAAGCTCAAATCTCTAAAATTGAAAACAGCATTAAAAACGCAAGACTTGAAACCATCTTAAAAGTATTTGAGGCTTTAGGTGCGAAGGTGAATTTTAACGTAGAACTGAATAATAAAAACCTGGCTTGCTGACAATATGCGCAATGCACAACAATCGGTTTTGTAATATTGCGACTGACTGGAGCACAGCATTGCTCGCCTCACTGTTAAAAGCGTTTTAGCTTGGAATTTTACCGAGGCAAATCTGTTATCTCCACGAGCGCCAGAAATTGATAAACACGTAGGGGCAGACCTATGTGTCTGCCCTTATGAAACCATTGGATTGTTATGTATTTTGCAATAGGGCGAACACATAGGTTCGCCCCTACATGTGCCGTAGTGTTGATACGTAAAGGCGACTTGTGTGTCTACCCTTTATAAGACACATTTAGATAAATCACCCCTTGTTCCTTCTTCCATTTTTTGGTAACTTAGATTTTCATCAAATATTAATGGTTATGACGAATGTGATTGCAAAAGAAGATATTCCCCTTTATAGAATAGTTCCTGCATTTGTAGACAAAACGGAAGACTGGAAAAGAGAACTTCAATATGCAGTGAGATTGGGCAATGAATATAAAGGCAAAACGCATATTACATTTGAGACCACTCAGGGCCCCAAGGAAGTGGCTACTACGGTATGGTCGCTTACCGAGGGTTATCTTCAGCTAAAGGGCGGAATGCTTATACCGCTCAATAGCATCATCGAAATTCATTTCTGATACCACTGTTATTGAAATTACGGGCATGCGTAACTCTCTTACTGCTACAAAATAGTATTAAAAATTGTTATTGATTTTTTATGATTTAAGCTCTAAAACTTTTACCTTTGCCGCCTGATGATTAACGCGACATTATCAGCTAATTATCCAATACAAAAACCTTATTATTGTTTTTTACCCCAAACGAAGCAAGTATTATGAATCAGCAAGAAATAATTTCCCGTATTAATGCCTTTATGGTGGAAGATTTTGAGGTGGACGAGCAGGCAATAACTCCGGATGCTGATCTGAAAGCAACCCTTGATCTCGATAGCCTTGACTATATAGACCTTGTTGTGGCTATCGAACAGAACTTTGGCTTTAAAGTAAACCCTGAAGATTTTCAGACAATGGTTACGATAGGGGATTTCTACAATTACGTTTCCAATCGTTTAGAGACTGTCAATGCCTGATAATCCTGCATGGGAGGGGCGCTCCCGTGGCAACAGGCTTGGTTACGGCATTTTCGTTTGGTTGCTGCGGACAGGCGGTTTGAAAGCTGCCTACAGTTTATTGCATTTTGTTGCCTTGTATTATCGTTGGCTGGTGCCGGCGGCAACACAGCCACTCAGGTATCTTTATGAAAAACGGCTTGGCTTTAATAAAGCAGCAGCAAAGAAACTTATCAGCCGCAACATCATCATCTTCGGTCAAACGCTGATTGATAAGATTGCCATTCTTGCCGGTATCGACACCGGACTTACATTTACACACGAAGGCATAGAAAATATTGAGCAACTCGTAAGGAACGGGAAGGGGGGCATTTTGCTGAGTGCACACCTGGGCAACTGGGAAGTAGCCGGTCATTTGCTAAAGAGGGTAAATGCAACCATTAATATCGTAATGTACGATGGAGAAGAGCAACGGATGAAAGAGTATATGGATCAGTTTGAAAGTAAGCGCTCTTTCAATGTGATCCTCATCAAAGATGATCTTTCTCATATCTATGAAATATCTGCTGCGCTGGCGCGCAATGAACTGATCTGCCTTCATGGCGATCGCTTTCGTCCCGGACAAAGAACAATGCAGCACGACTTTCTCAGCGTAAAGGCCAATTTCCCTTCAGGGCCTTTTATCCTTGCGTCCAAATTAAAAGCGCCGGTATGCTTTGTTTTTGCTTTTAAAGAAACTAATTTTCACTACCATTTTTATGCAGAACCTGCGAAGGTGTACGAGGGCAGGGGAACATCAGGGATGGAGAAAATGCTGGATGACTATACCGCTTTGCTTGAAAAGAAGCTAAAGCAATATCCGGCGCAATGGTTTAACTATTACGACTTCTGGAAAGCATGAATACTGAAGTATTTCCTTATATACCGCAACGCCCGCCGTTTGTAATGATAGACAAGGTGGTTAGTGCCGACGAGAGCGCGTCTGTCACTTCGTTTACCATTCCTGCCGATAATATCTTCGTTGAGGAAGGCTTTTTTACCGAGCCTGGCCTGATAGAAAATATGGCGCAGACCGCAGCTGCAGGAACAGGTTACAAGGCTTTTCAGGAGCAGAAACCCGCTCCGGTGGGGTTTATTGGTGCTTTAAAGGGATTGCAGATAAAAGAGCTGCCGCAGGCGGGAGAAACGATCACCACAAAAATTAGTTTTTTACACCAGATAATGAACGCGCACATCGTTCAAGGAACAGTGATGAGCGGAGAAAAGGAGCTGGCAAGTTGTGAGCTTAAGATATTTTTGCAAACAGAATCTCCAAACGCTTAAACATTCAAAAAATGAAAAAGCTTCTTTTAGTTCTTTTCGCGCTGGTATTCGGTACTCAGGGGCAAGCACAAACCGATGTCTCGAAAATAATAAACAGCGATAAGGAAATCACATGGCTCGGAGTTGACTTTACACAACTGAAGTTTATCGGCTCTGCGACGCAATGGAAAGATGCCGGTGAGATTACCAGTTCGCAACTGCGTGATAAATACTTCCCGGCATGGAACAACCTCTTTATCAACGAACAGAAAAAATACAATGTGGCCGACGCAGTGAACAGAGCGGAAGTGGGATATGCGACAGAGGTTACCGAGAAAGCAAATAATACGATAAAAGGCAATCTTTTTACCGACGACCCTGACGAATACAGTCATCTTACGGAGCAGAAGGTAGCTCAACTGGTAAGCAAATACGATTTTAAAGGGAAGAAAGGAATCGGCATGATGTTCTTCGCGGAGAGCTTCAGCAAAGGAAGAGAAGAAGGTGCGATCTGGGTGACATTTGTAGATATGAATGCTAAAAAGCTATTGATGACAAAACGACTAACAGAAAGAGCCGGTGGGTTCGGTTTTAAGAACTATTGGGCGAAAACCCTGTTCAACGCACTGAAAGACACCCGGAAATTATGATTACGACTCAAGTATCAAGTATCAGGTAATACTACTTACGACTTAAAACTTACGACTTACAACTTCTGACTTACGACTCCCTAATACCATGCCTTGCGTACTTTGGATATCGAGTGATTGCAACTCGGACGAACTAATTAAAACAATAGAATTACAGCCTTATAAGGTAATAGAGAAGGGAGCTGTAGTAGACACGAAAGAAGGGGAAAAAACATTTGATCATACACTTTGTGGCTTTGATGTCAGCACTGGCGACTTTACTGATTTTAAGACGCTGGTAAAGGAAACGACACAGTGGCTGGCTATGAATTATGAAAAACTAAGCAGACTTTCTGCGATTCATGCTACAGCAAAGCTGGATTTTGGATTTTACACACAATTCGTGGATAGCAAGATTGTTGCTCAATATGATACGATCCCTTACCAGTTGATGAAGCTGGCCAGCGATTTGAAAATGGACATTGAGTTGTCGCAATACTGGTATTCAGAAGATCAGGGCGCGCAACTGAACTAAAATATTATTTTGAAGAAGACATTATCACATACGTTTGAAACAGAAGTAAAATTTAGCGAAGCCGACCCTCTGGGCATTGTGTGGCATGGCCATTTCATCCGCTACTTTGAGGATGGACGTGAAGCGTTTGGTCAGCAGTATGGCCTGAAATATCTCGACTTTTACCGCAACGATATTGTTGTTCCGATAATTAAGATAAACTGCGAATATAAACGCATCCTCCGCTATGGGCATACCGTCCGCGTGGAAACAATCTACCACGATTCTCCTGCAGCAAAACTGTTGTTTGATTACTCAGTGTATGATGCAGCCACAGATGAGGAAGTGGCCAAAGGAAGCTCTATGCAGGTATTTATGGACCGCGATAAAATGGAATTGATGCTCACTGTTCCGCAATTTATGGTAGACTGGAAGAAAAAATGGTTGAATAGCTGATGATCCCTGTTTATGCAATAGCTTCAAATATCGTTTCTACACTTGGGCTGGATACTGCTGCTCACTGGCAGACCGCCGTCTCTGGAAAGATCGGAATACGACAGTACTCAGATGAGGCATTAAGTGCCACTCCGTTTTATGGCGCAAGAATAGATCCGGCGCAATGGCAGCTCATGCATGAATCCGTAAAAGCGGAAAGCGTTCTTTCTCCATTTGAAGAGATGTGCATCTTTTCTGCCCGGCAAGGTATTTCAGACCTCGAGTATAGCCTGAACCCTAACGAAACGGTACTTATTCTTTCTACCACCAAGGGAAATATTGAGTGGTTAGGGCAGGTGCCGGACGAACGGATTCTGCTTACTTCCAGCGCAAACATCATTGCTGCTGCACTTGGCATAAGTGCTAAACCTGTTGTTGTATCCCAGGCTTGTGTTTCAGGGGTATTGGCTACGCAACTGGCATTACGTCTCCTGCAAGGCAGGCGGTATAAGCATGCAATTGTTATCGGTGCAGACCGGTTTACCCGGTTTGTTTTAAGTGGCTTTCAGTCGTTTCAGGCAGTAGCTGATGGACCATGCAGGCCATTTGATGCGCAACGGAAGGGAATTAACCTTGGAGAAGCAGCTGCTACCATCATTTTTTCCTCAGAAGTAGATAATCCACCGCTGGCACAACTGATCTCTGGAAGTACTTCCAACGATGCCAACCACATTTCGGGCCCTTCCCGAACAGGGGAAGAGTTAGCGTTGGCTATCCAACGGTCCTTGGAGCAATCGGGATGTTCAGCGAACGACATTAACATGATCTCTGCACATGGCACCGCTACCTTGTATAATGATGAAATGGAATCTAAAGCATTTGGACTGTTAGGTTTGGACAGAGTGCCGGTGCACAGCTTCAAGGGCTATCTCGGTCATACGCTTGGGGCAGCGGGCGTGGTAGAAAGTGCCATGATCATTGAAAGTCTGCAAAAGCAGCAACTCATATCTTCAGTAGGCTTTTCTGCCCTCGGTGTTCCTGTACCGCTAAACGTGACCACAGCACCGCTTCCCGCAAAGATTGATTATGTACTAAAAACAGCTTCCGGTTTTGGAGGAAGTAATGCTGCAACCGTTTGGGGAAAGGTGTGATACTAATTTCCCTGCAGCCAGGCTTCCATATATTTCGGATCTAACTGAAAATAGTTCGCATCCCTTTCAATTACACTGTTATTGATCCAGTAGATAGCTGGAACAGCGGTGCCTGCCATGCTCTGAAACTCCTCGCCTCCTCTGAAAAGCATGTGTGGAACAGTGGATGAATGCGTTTCATCGAAAAAATCTTTTTCAAAATCGGGGCTTCCGTTCAGGACGAAAAATATAGGAATCTGCGGGTGCTGGCGATGAATGACCTGTAGCAAGAACGCCGCCTTTTTGCAATGCGGACAAGTAAGACTCATGAAAGCCACTATATGTTTTCCCTGCCGAAGGTCGACGGACGGAGGTTTATTGTCAGGATTAGAGGAGTGGTAGAGGGGAGAAAGATCAATTGGTCGGCTTACCACCTTTGGCTGAGAATCCTGGCTCAAAGGAAATATCAGGAAAGGAACCACTATAGCGGCCATACCTAAAATGCCGGCAACTGCCGGGGCGTTTTTGTAAGGGCGAATAGGGTAGAGGTATATGAGGGCTATTGTCGCCGCGATCATAACAATGTTTTTCAGAATTGCTGCAGAGGGCTTCATCTCATAAGCATCTCCAAAGCAGCCACAATTGCCGCTATCCCCTTGCTTCATTATCAGCATAATCAGGTAGACAATAAAGACCGAGAGCAGAGCAATTATGGCAGGATAGGTAAAAGACTTTAAGAAAAGATGCGCCAGCAGAAACACACCCAACAGCATTTCGAAACCGATAAACAGACGGGCGAGGACTGATGCCAGGGTCATGTTGCTAATACCTGCATCCATGATATTCCAGACAAACCGCTCGAAGGAATAGAGTTTGCTGATGCCTGAAAATAAAAATACTGCTGCAATAGCCAGCAGCAGTATCAATCCTATTGTTCTTTTTATATAAAATGAGCTATTCCTTTTTTGTGCTACAGCGTCTTGCATAGTCAGTTAAAGCACAAAAGTAAGGAACTGTCGCAGCTTAATAAATATGGCATTCTTCTTTTGCAGTGATATCTCCGGTAGTATAAGTTCCCGAGTTGGCTTCGCAGGCAGACTTTGCCTTCTTTTTGGTATCCTTAATGTTATATTCCCTGACTGTTGAATCTGGCAATCCCGGCGCGCCGGTATAGGTAATAGCGCACTGACAAATATATTCGCGGGTGCAGGAGCTGAAGACAGTTACACACAAAAAAACTGCGATCAGTAGAATGGAGAAACGAAGTTTCATTAACGGATAATTTGAACGGTTGAAGATAATAGGAAAAAATTAAAAAGTCAAAGAAGGTTCGCGGAGAACAATTATAGGCCTCGCTATTCGTTTGCCCCTTATGATCTAACTGCAAGCAGTAAAAGGATTTTCGGCCTGGGTTGGCTACTACGCTGTCTATCTGTAAGCCGGATTGAATAAAGGTGGCGTTGTACCATGCCTGCGCCATAGCTGTTGGGTTGCTCTGATTTGCCCAAGGGTTACCTTTCGCCAAATAAAATATAAACCTTTGTGCTTAAGTGCATTGCTATGCACAATAAGCTGAAAGCGACCAGGATTGCACTGCACGTTTCGGAGGCTTGCATATACAGGCAGAAGCCAGATAAGGAAAGTTTCCGCCAGTCTGTGCGATAAGGGATTTTCTCCTGTAGCATTGTCGAAAATGCAGTTGAAAGTTTAACCGTAGCGATTAAAGGCTTAAGTGTACCAACTAAAAGTTCAAGTGTGTGAATTAAAGGTTTAATCGTACCAATTAAAGCTTTATGTGCAACAGTTAATGCTTTACGTATAGCAATTGAAGGTTTAATCGTATCGTTTAAAGGTTGGGTGGTAACGAATAAGGGTTTAACGGTCGGGATTAAACGTTTCACAATAGCAATTAAAGATTTAAGTGTACCAATTAAGCGTTTAACCGTAGCAAATAAGGGTTTAGCCATAACAATTAAAGGTTTATGTGTGGCAATTGAAGTCTTAACCGCATCAATTAAAGGGTTAATCGTAGCAAATAGAGGTTTAACCGTTGCAATTAAAGGTTTGATCGCAGCAAATAACGGTTTAAGTGTGGTAATTGAAGGTTTAACTGTGGTTCGTAAAGATTCTTTGCAACAGCTGCACATTTGTAAGAGGGTTAGCAGGTTTTCCCGGGTAGTTTGCAGAGCGCAGTAATGGAAGAGGTTCAAAAACTGCGATCTCGCGGACATTTTCGAAGAAAACGCAGTGAAATTCGTCCTATCGCTAATCCGGAATGCTTTAAGACATTAGGAAAACACGTGTATTTTGATGTAGATTTGATGCTTTTAGAATGCCACACTCGTCTATTTCTGACTATCCAAAGGAATAGAGTTCTTATACGCCAGCCCACAGATAGACTTAGTATGTACCTGATGGATAACTGTAAGGATTATTAACACGAACAATATGCATGTTGCTAATGTGTTGGGGAACACGGACGAATTAATTGAATTATATACTTATGATAAAGAATTTTGGATTGTTGATGGGTGTTGACTGGAACTCGAACAATTGGTCAGATGTTTCAACTGAAGAAGATTTAAAAATGTCTGACTTTGGCTTTGTCCAGGAAAACGCTTTGACCTATTCATGCCTGAACTTTGGACACCTGCAATACCCTGCAGACAAAGACGGTTACTACTGCGGTTTATTGCCGCAATTATGGAGCAAAACATTAGACCGGGACAAAGCCCTCCATGTTCAAATTGTCTTTCTAAAAAGTAAGGACTACACCTCTGGAAAGACATTCATTATCGGTTTTTATGCGTATCCCGTGTTTCAACGGGGTACATGGCCCAGCCCGATTTCATCATTTACCTCGGACTTCGTTTATAATGTAAAATCAAAGCCGGAGCACATTCATCTTTGTGAGAACTACCTCGATATCACCAATCCTGAGGTACAAAAGTATATTCTCCCCAGGGGTAAAGATCTCGGAACACGAGGCTTCAATTATCTGGGAAAGCAGGAGGCACTAAGGATTTTTGACAGACTCGGCGAAATCAATAAAGGCGACGGGAAGCTGAATAGAATAAAGCTCTCACTGATCAGGACTACGGTTGCTTGATGAAGGTAGAAAGAAGCAAATGAGAAGTTCGGATAGTAAGGTTCGAATCAGCAATAGTTTTATGGTTGGATATCTACACTTCCGGTAGTCGGGATAATCTCTTTTTATCTTTTCATTTTTGTAAGAAGTCGTACTTTGACTGTTTAACCGTTTCTATTAGTAAAATCTGTTGATGACTAATAATGTAATGATTCAGCCGCAGACTTTATTGGAGCACCTTGAATTACTGGCAAAGCAGGTAGTAGAGGGGTTTATTATCGGTTTGCATAAGAGCCCTTTTCATGGCTTTTCTGTGGAATTTGCAGAACACCGTCTGTACAACCAGGGCGATGCATTAAGGCATATAGACTGGCGCGTATTTGGAAGAACGGACAAGTTGTTCGTGAAAAAGTTTGAAGAAGAGACCAATCTGCGCTGTAACCTGGTTATAGATACTTCTTCCTCAATGCATTTTCCGGTCAGTGACAAGGCTTTAAATAAGCTGCAATATGCTTGTCTTTCAGCGGCTTCTATTCTTCAGATCCTTAAAAGGCAGTTAGATGCAGCCGCATTGACACTTTTTGATGAATCCATATATTATCAATCTGCCTGCCGTTCGGCATCAAGCCATTACAGATTATTAATGAGTGAGTTGGAGAAGACATTGCGTTACCATCCACATGAAAAGACGACAAATGCTGCATCAGCACTACATCAGATAGCGGAACAAATGCATAAAAGATCACTGATCGTTGTTTTCAGTGATATGATGGAAGATGCTGCACATATAGAAGATCTTTTTGCCGCATTGCAACATTTGCGCTACAACAAGCATGAAGTCATCCTTTTCCATATTGTAGAGGCAAAACAGGAGCTGGCTTTTCAGTTTGAGAACCGTCCGTATGAATTTGTGGATATGGAAAGCGGCGAGCGAATAAAATTGCAGCCTCAGCAGATGGCAGAAAAATACAGAGAACAAATGTCCGGTTTTCAACGAATGATTGAAAATCGTTGTCATCAATATAATATTGACAGGGTAGCCGTAGACCTTTCCCAGCCTGTAGAACAAGTGCTTTATTCATTTTTAATCAAGAGAAATAAATTGCTTTAAACCAATATTTTTTCTACCTTTGCCACCCGTTTGAAGTTTGTAACCATACGGGTAGAAAACGGAAAGTTCTTTGCAAGGTATCAGGTCATTCATTTTGTGTGGTTTTAATGAATGATATGTTTTAAAGAAGAAAGGCCAAAACATGAAACATAACCGGGAATTCGAAATAGCGTGGCAGGGATTGAAGCCCGGCGTGCATACTTTTGAGTATGAGATCGACAACCGTTTCATGCATGAACATGGGGAAACAGAGGAAGATATAAAAGATATTCAGGCCGTTGTAAAAGTGACGTTTGATAAACAAACCAACTTTTTTATGCTGCATTTCGATGTGGGCGGCTTTGTGAAGGTTCCCTGTGACCGATGTGGTGATGAGTTTTCTTTGCAACTTTGGGATGAGTTTGATCTGCTGATCAAGCTTATAGGTGAGGATGCAACGGAAATAGATGAGGAAAGTGATGTAGTATTTATTCCACGTCATGAAACCGTGATCGATCTGAGTAACTGGCTTTACGAATTTGTGATGCTAAGTATTCCGCTGCAGCGTGTTCATCCTGAGATGGAAGAAGGAAAATCCGAATGTAACCCTGACGTTCTTGATCTTTTAGGTCAACTTGCCGAACCGGAAGCCGAAGTAAAACCGGCAAATGAGATATGGAAAGGACTGGACGCACTAAAGGACGAGACAAAGGGTAAAAAACATTAATAATCAAAAGCTAACCGATTTTTTCGGTTCGAACAATAAAAAGTAAACATTTAAAATCATAGACAATGCCTAATCCAAAGCGACGTCACTCACAACAACGCGGTGCTAAACGCCGTACGCACTATAAGGCTACTGCTGCTACATGGAGCATTGATCCTGTAACAGGTGAAAGCCATCTGCGCCATCGTGCACATTGGGTAGAAGGAAAACTCTACTACCGTGGCAAAGTGGTTATGGATAAAAATCCGACTACAGCAGAAGGTGAAACAAATAAATAATCCGCAGCTTAACAGTATAAAAATTAATGAAGATAGGGCTTGACATCATGGGTGGCGATTTTGCGCCAGCCGAAGCAATTACAGGTGTTCAACAATTCTTCGAGCAGTGTAGTGATCCTGGTATTCACTTGCTCCTCATAGGTGATCCTCAGGCTGTTATGCCTTATCTTTCCTTAATTGAGCCTTATAAAGGTCGTTATACCATTATAGAAGCGACCGAAGTGATAGGAATGCATGAGCATCCTACCAAAGCACTTAAAGAAAAGCAGAATTCCAGCATTGCGGTTGGATTTGGCTTGCTGGCAATGAACAAGGCCGACGCATTTATCAGCGCAGGTAATACGGGTGCAATGATGGTTGGCTCTATGTATTCTGTCAAAACCATTGAAGGCATTCTTCGGCCTACCATTATTTCCCCAATTCCCAGGACAGACGGTGGTTACAATCTTCTTTTAGATGCTGGTGCCAATGCAGACTGCAAACCTGAGCATCTGGTTCAGTTTGCCCAGCTCGGTTCTCTGTACGTCAATCGCGTTTGGGGAGTAGAAAATCCCAAAGTTGGGTTACTAAACCTGGGAGAAGAAGAAGGTAAAGGCAATTTGCTGGCTCTTGCCACCTATCCTTTACTAAAGGAGAACACCCGCATTAACTTCATCGGCAACATCGAGGGCAGGGATATGTTCCTGAGAAAAGCTGATGTAATCGTTTGTGAAGGATTTACCGGCAATGTTGCACTGAAAATGGCTGAATCTATTTATCACATTTTCACCGAACGCGGCATTAAGGATGAATTCCTGAGGCATTTCAACTTCGAAATTTATGGCGGTACCCCGATCCTTGGTATCAATAGTCCCGTAATCATTGGTCACGGTATCTCTCACGCTCTTGCATTCTGCAATATGATCGACGTAGCAAGTAAGATTGTAAGTGCTGACCTGACCAACGTTTTCAAATCTCATTTTGCGGAACAAACCGTTTAATTTTTTCTGGAATTCTTTTTTCGAAATGTGCTGACGTTTGGCGCTTTTACAATCGTCGTTTCCATTCCATTGACATACTGCGGGTCCACGCACACGTTTGCTGTTTTACGATGACGGTAGAGGGCCTGCATTTGAAGAACCGCTCCACAGCAGTTCCAAACACTGTTACTTCTTTCCGAAGAACACATCTGGTGGATTTGTTATAAATTGTATCTATGAAACATTGCCTGCTCCTATTAAATGCGATGTTATTTGGTTTAATCTCGGGCTTTTGCCAGCACAAGGAGGTTGTGACGGTTTTATCTAAAGGGGACAGCTTAAGAACGGCCGGACAATTTAAAGAAGCAATTGCAGCATATCAATTAGAACTAAAAGGCGACTCCGGCAACTCCGGCGCTGTCTACAATTTGGCCTGTAGCTACTCTTTAGCTATGATTCCAGATAGTGCGGCTAATTATCTGCGAAGGGCTATCAATAAAGATCCGAAGCTTTCTATCCATGCCTTGCTTGACCCCGATTTCTTACCGCTGAGGTCAAGTTTAAGCTGGAGTGAAATTGAAACTTATTTGGAAAGGGCCTATTGCACTCATGTTGCCATAAAGGACTTGGAGTATAGCAGAGAATTGTGGGAAATGGGTGCTGTCGACCAGGCATATTATAAGGAGATAGCGTTGGCCGAAAGCAAATACGGGACTAAGTCCAAGGAGGTTCTCGCTTTGTGGAAGCTAAAAAGAAAACTTAATGAGCAAAACCGGACAAGGCTGGAGAAATTAATCGAAACAAGAGGGTGGCCGAAAAAGTCTGAAGTGGGTGAACAAGCCGCCGATGTTGCCTTTTTAGTTGTGCAACATTCAGATTTGAGCATACAAAAAAAATATTTATCGCAAATAGAGTTATCAGCGCATAAAGGAGAAGCAAGCTGGCAGAGTTACGCCCTCTTATACGATCGAATTCAAGTGTCGCAGAATAAGCCTCAGAAATATGGTTCGCAGGTTAAATACGATACAGGAAGTAAAAAATATCGTCTGTATCCATTGTTAGATTCTTAAAAGTAGAAAGTTGGCGTAAAGAGGTGGGTATGGAATCGCTGCTGGATTATGCAGCGAAATGGGGTATTTATTTTCAGAATGGGAAAAATGAAAGGTTTCAGAGACATGAAAACATTATTTACTTTGAAGATTTCAGTGCATACGCTTTGGGTAAAATGCCCGCGACATGGGTGTTTAAGGATAAACATATTTCAGACAGAGGGGGTTTAGCAGTATTGGAACCAAAGTCGGCCTTCCAAATCCTTCAAGCCTCAAGAGCGTTAGTGTGCTTAAAGGGCAATGTTTGTTTTTTTAGGCCTGTAGAGGATAATGTTTTACAGGGCTATCGGACCAATCTGACTTTGGAATGCGACTTTCTCATGGCAGTTTCAGATGCAACCTATGGAGGTAGCTTTGGCATTTTGTTGGGTAAGAATAATGACTATAGAAAAGACTACTTGCTGTTATCTTTTGATCAGGATCATTTAGAGATTATTTGTCAAGCTAACCGGTATTTTTCGAGGACAATAGCGATACCATCCATCATAGATAGTACCTGGCACACGGTTGGTTTATCCTATGAATGGGATGACGTGAAGGTCTTTTTAGATAATAATTATTTGATCACCGTTCCTGCCTGCGTTTATCCCGATTTCTTTCAATTAGAAGGGGCCGACCTTTTTGCAATCAGAAAGGTGATCGTTACTCATGACGATACTGCATTAAGGCCTTTCAAAATTGCTGTTCCGGAACCGATGAATATCAATTTTGATGTTGATCAATCTTTTATTAAGCCCTACGACACATCGTTTATGATACGTATTGTGGACTGGCTAAAGATACACTCTGACTATAGCATCAAAGTTATGGGACATGCTGATCATGATGGAGATTCGGTATATAACGTCGAATTATCTCTTAAAAGGGCAGAAGCTGTGAAAAACGAGTTTCTCCGCTTTGGCCTGGAATCAAATAGAATTGTTTTAAAAGCGTACGGTTTTAACAAACCCCTTGATACAGGTAACACGAAGGAAGGAAAGGCCTTAAACCGGCGTGTTGAATTTGTAGTCGACAAGCTCCCGAAGAATACGGAAAAATCGTTCTCTTCCCATGACCTAGGTTCTCCCTAACAAAATTTAGGTCCCACAAAATTTCTATGTTTTTAATGACGGTGTATTTTCTGATCTGATTAGAAAGTTGGCACTCTTATTTTAGCTGATATACTGAATTTTAAAAGCGAACCAAACTTTTCAGTTATGGCAATTGATATCACTACAGTTATAGACGGAATCCCTTTCAATGTAAAAGCGGAACCATATGAGTTTAACACGGAGAAGAGATTTAAAGTAAGCTATGATGGCAAAGAGTACATCTTTGCTTACAACTCCGATATAGGAAGATATGCGGCCATTGGAGACGAAGCAGTGGATATCCCTGACAATCTTGAGTCTTTTGTTGCCGAGAAACTGGAAAACTCCTAAGTTCGGCTAACGAACCCCTTCATCCGTGGATCTTAGAGAGCATAAAAGCGCATAAGAAGCCTAAAACGGTGATCAGGCCGGCAAAATCATGTGCTGTTTCAAATGCTTCAGGTATCATGGTATCGGCAAGCATGGCAAGGATGGCGCCGGCTGCAACCGCGGTTGTTGCTGCAATTACTTCAGGGGAAAAGTTGGCGAACACCACATATCCGCACCAGGAGGCAATGCCACAGACAAGGGCAACAGCACACCAGAGCCAGAAAATGTACTTCGCTGATCTCCCGGCTTTCTTCATACCGCTTGTGCTTGAAAGACTTTCAGGGACGTTCGACAGAAATATAGCGATTACCGTAACGATACTTACAACACCCCCTTCCAGCATGCTCACCCCGATGGCAATAGACTCAGGAATACCATCGAGGATAGAGCCCACGGCAATCGAAATGCCGCTATTGCCGGTGCCCTTTTGCGGCTGTTTTTCGCCCGATCTTTTCCGGTGCTTTGCGCCATTCTTCGCCAATATATAATTGCACAAGGTATAGATAACCGCTCCTCCCACGAATCCCACAGCAGTAGCGGAAAAGCCTCCTCGATCATAAGCTTCGCTCATAAGTTCAAATGAAAGGGCAGAGATGAGTACTCCGCTGCCGAACGCCATCACCGATGCTATCACTCGTTGGGGAAGTGCAAAGAAATAACCAAGTAGTGCACCAAGTATTAATGCAGATCCTGAGGCGAGTCCCCACAGGCCAGCTTTAAGCGATAACGATATCATTTCCCATTTCTGTTTTTATCTGAAGCAAAATATTTCCACAGAGGTGTCAAATGTGTGGCCTGAATAATAGAGCCATCCATCATCATTTCCTGAACCTCCTCACCTGTAAATAGATCTACGGTTATCTGCTCGCTGTCTTCCGGCGTGGCTTCCGTTTTTTTCTTCGCGTCCTTTGCTACAAAGCAATGTACCCAATTGTTGGAAGTTGCCGGGTTAGGTGCCATTATCATCCAGCTTTCCCAGTTGTCGCTGCTGTAGCCTGTTTCTTCCAAAAGCTCCCTCTTTGCTGCTGCCATGGCATCTTCGTCAGTTTTATCTACCACGCCGGCGCATAGTTCGTACGAAGATTTTCCAATGGCGTGCCTGTACTGGTTAACAAGTACAAATTTCTCTTCCTTGGTAATGGCAATCGTATTGACCCAATCCGGATATTCGAGTACAAAGTATTTGGGAATGATGTGCCCATTAGGAAGTTTCAACTGGTCTCTTCTTACTGTCAGCCAGTCTTCATGGTGTAGATATTCAGATGCAATAAGTTCCCAACCTGCAGGTAAGTTTGATGACATTCCGTTTCTGATTTGAATGGCAGTAAAAATAGGAAAGGGGCTATTAAGCCCCTGAGTTATTTATTGAGACGGCCCGTTGTTCCGCTCTTTTCGGTCATCATTCCGGCTTTCAGATTCTCTTGGCGGTTCCCATTCTATTTTATCCGCATCTTCTGCGCTCATTCCTGTTTCCTCAATATCCTGCTCCGTTAATGGTGGGTCAGCGTCCTCTGTGCGGTTGTGCTGCTCACTTGTGTTCCATTGTTCGTGAACGTTATTGATAGATTCTGGTTTTCCCGAAACATCGCTCTGGTCGAAGTTTCTGTTCGTTGGATTGTAATTCGCCTCTTCGTTGGAAGGCCGGTTCTGATTTTTGTTTTTCATAGCATATTGGTCTTACTGTACAAGCTTTAGGCACACAATTTTCAGACCATCATGGTAGGGGAAGCTATGTGTGTTGGCGTAAGGAGAAAAATATATACCAAACCCTTTAGGGCAGACATATTAGGTCTGCCGCTACGTCTTCAACGAAAGAGGCACTGTGTATTAATTAATTTAACGCGGTTGGTTCGTCTGCCTTTTCAAATTCTGCTTTGTCTGCTTCATTGTAGAAGCTTTGGAAGGCCATATTTTTTTCCAGATAGTTGCGAAGTCCGTCAATGCTTCCGAAATGATCAGGGAGGCTTTCGGATAAAGGCACCAGCGTAAACTTATTGGCAGAGGGATCGATTCTGACCTTGTAGAGATAGTAAGATCTGGTACTGTCAGAGTACACGTTCATAAACATGCTTCCCTTTACTTCCGAAAGAAATCCTTTGAAGCGTGAGGTAGTGCTGATATTCTTCTGAACAATGTTGTACTCCGTTGCAGAAGCCTGCGTTACGTTGTAGCTGTTGTAAACCTCATCCTTGCTGTTCCAATGTCCCAGAAGGCGGGTATCTACAGGAATAGAAGGGTGACTGATGGGAACCTGCGACTGATACGGACAACCAAATAATCCCAGGCAAAAAACAGACAGCACGCTAAGGTATATTAGCTTTCTCATTAAGGTTACGATCTTATGAAGAATATAGAAACTGTGAAGGTTAACGCAAATATAAGTCGTTTTATTTCATTTACTTATGATAGAATGTCATTGAAGTTCTATTTTTTATCCACAGCCATTACCGTCCTCAGCTGTAGATTCTTTGCTGCATACATCACTTTATAGATGCTTTCAGCATTCGCCTTCCGGTCGGGATTGATGACTACGGTCGGCTCTGCATCGCCCGATTTTGCTACAATTACAGAAATGGCCGCTTCTAAAGAGTCTGCAGCTACCTGCTTTGTCGCTACGAATATCCGCTGTGTGGAGTCAATAGAAACGACAACCGTTTGCTTCGCTTTCGTATCGCTTTGTCCTTTAGGGGTCATCACTTTAATGACGTTAGGGTTAGCGAGAGTAGAGATGATCAGGAAGAACAACAGAAGTATGAACAGAATATCGTTTAGCGCAGATGAATGCGCTTCCGGCTTATCTCGTAAATGGTTTCTTAGTTTCATTTGCAGCAGCTCACAAGATTATAAATAAAGACTACCACTACTTTGTTGGCTCCTGTAGTATGTCTAAAAACTCCACAGAGGCGGCCTCCATACGGTTCACAATCTTATTGATCTGCGCATTGAAATAATTATAAGCAATATAGGCCAGCAAACCGATAATCAGTCCCACCGCAGATGTTACCATTTTGGTATAGATACCGCCTGCTATATTTTCAAGAGAAAAGCCCTGGTGCTGAATGTTGAAGAACAGGATGATCATACCGGCAATAGTGCCGAGGAACCCAAACATAGGCGCAATGCCTGCAAGCGTGGAAAGAACAGACAGGTTTTTTTCCAACTGGTAAACTTCCAGCTTGCCGGTGCTTTCCATCGATTTTTCTATATGGTCTATCGGCTTGCCGATTCTGCTAATGCCTTTCTCTATCATTGGCGGCACAGGGCCGGAAGTGTTTTTCGCAAGCGATTTTGCGGCTGCAAGATTGCCACTCGTTACATGATCGCGGATGTGTAGCATAAACGAAGGGTCTGTCTGCGACGCCCGCCGGATCACCAAAAATCTTTCTACGAACACATATACCAAAAGAAGTGAGCAGATGAACAACGGTATCATCAAAACGCCGCCTTCCTTCAGCAGGTAAAAAAGGGAGATAGATTCACCGCCTGTGTTTGTCGTAGTCGCAGCAGCAACCGTATCCGCCTGCAATAACAAGGTTAGTAAACTCATGTGTGTGAATTGCAATGTTTTGCTGTAATAATACGGCTTTTTAAAAACAGCCGTTAGCAATAGTTTTTAACAATGTAAATTTTAGCAAAACAATAGGAATTGGCTGCGTGGCGTCACAGTTTATTAGACAGCCCCATGGCTTTTGAACAGACTCTTTTTGGGAAGTCCCAAAGAAGTTTTGGGACATCCCAAAGAAGTTTTGGAAAGTCCCAAAGAAGTTTTGGGACATCACAAAGAAGTTTTGGGACATCCCAAAGAAGTTTTGGG
>DATJDP010000052.1:0-2232 GCA_035497355.1 Flavipsychrobacter sp. | reverse complement strand
GGTAGCCGAGAGAACCGCGCATCTGAAGCAACAGTTTATGGCGAATATGAGTCATGAGATCAGAACGCCGATGAATGCCATTGTAGGCATGACACGGCTGCTGCTGGGCAAGGAGCCAAGGGAAGACCAGATGCGCTACCTCAAGGCCATTCAGCAATCCGCAGACAACCTCCTCGTCATCATCAATGATATCCTCGATCTCTCTAAGATAGAAGCAGGAAAAATAGTCGTTGAGCGTACCGATTTCTCATTGCGGGAGGTGGCGCAAAGTGTGCGGGATATGCTGATGCTGAAAGCGGAAGAGAAGGGAATTGAATTTAAGCTATCGGTGGATGAACAAATACCACAGCGCCTGATAGGAGATCCCACCCGCACCAACCAGATATTGATCAACCTTGCCGGCAATGCGGTAAAATTTACCGAGAAAGGATATGTAGCAATAGATGTACGGATTGCCAGGCAGGAAGGCAAGAAAGCGTGGATACAGTTTGATATTATAGACACCGGCATCGGCATCGCCCCCGATTATGTAGATAAAGTCTTTGAAAGCTTTACGCAGGCAGGCACAGATATAGCTCGCAAATTTGGCGGTACAGGGCTTGGGCTTACCATCTCCAAGCAACTGGTGACCCTGATGGGCGGCGACATCTCTGTAAAGAGTGAACTTGACAAAGGCACCACTTTTACCGTGACGCTGCCTATGGAGGAGTCGGAAATCCAGAAGGCAACAGTAAAAGCCAATATTATTGACGAAGCGTCAATGAAACGCCTGAACAAAGTGAAGCTGCTGCTTGTTGAAGACAATGAATTTAATCGGATGGTGGCAGAGGATACGCTGAAGGAAGTAATTCCCGGTATTATCATTGATATTGCAGTGAACGGAAAGGAAGCCGTAGAACGAGTGCAGCGGGAGCACTATGACGTGGTGCTGATGGATATTCAAATGCCGGTAATGGATGGAGTAACTGCTACGAAATCCATACGGTTGCTGACAACACCGGCGAAGGATACAAAGATCATTGCTATGACGGCGAATGTATTGCAGGACGATGTGCAGCAATATTTCAACGCAGGGATGAATGCCTATGTAGCCAAGCCATTTCAAACCGACGAATTGCTGTTGAAGATGATGAGCGTGCTGGAAGGAAAGGTTTTGGACAGTGAGCAACAAGCTGACCCTGCAAAGAAAGATGCGCCGATATTACCAGTCCTTCCTGAGAAGGTAACCGACATGAACTTCCTCCAGCAATTTACCAGCGGGAAAAAGGACAAGATGGATAAATACATAGGAATGTTTCTGGAAAACGCTCCCCGGCTGCTGAAGCAAATTGACGACTCTTTTGCAGGGAAGGATTTTCCTAGTGTAAAGGTGGCGGCTCACTCGTTGAAACCGCAACTCTCCTACATGGGCGTAAAAGAAGAGATAAGTCACATCTTTTTAATAGAACAAACTGCCAGCGAAGCTGTACATGCAGACCGCCTGCCGCCACTGATCACTAACCTTCACCGCGTCTGTGAAAAGGCATTTCAGGAGTTGGCGGAAGTAAGGAACTGATTATTTGAACCGGTGAACAGCACATGGCTAACGTTGTTTGACACATGGCGAAGGCCGTTGGAAACATGGGAAACGCCGTTGCATACCGCCAACAATTTCCAACCCTTCCAACCATCTCGAACTCTTCCAACTGGTCCATGAGTTAAATCAATCTTAAGCATGATGACAGGCATTGTTGTATCAATTATTTTAGGTGATCTTTACCACTATAAATATTTCCCGAACATTAGCGATTTTAGTTTTTAATAATTTTTGCTATTTTTCTACGAAATTGAATAACATCAATCATGGCAGACAAGCGCTATATTTTTCTGGTAGATGACGAACCTATCCAGAATGAAATGCTGAAAGACTATTTAAATGAACGTTTTGTTTATGACATCAGAACGTTTGAAAACGGAGAAGAAATGCTTAAGGATATGCATCTTCACCCGGAAATAGTCGTGCTCGACTACCATTTGAGTGCTCAGAGACCAGATGCAAAAAACGGTGTTGAAATCCTGCGGGTGCTAAAAGACAAGTATCCCGATGTACAGGTGATTATGCTTTCCGGACAGGATAAAATAGATGTGGCGATTGATAGTATGAAGTATGGTGCTTATGATTATGTGGTGAAAGGTGAAACTGCCTTTTCGCGAACTGAGAATATTCTCAACAATGTCAGTGAGCTACACCGT
>DATJDP010000051.1:0-28212 GCA_035497355.1 Flavipsychrobacter sp. | reverse complement strand
TAATACGTGGTATAGAAACACTGTTTTTACGCGTAGAAGCTCATTCCAGAAACGCTCAAAGAGTTGCAGCGTTCTTACAACAGCATCCTCTAGTGGATAAAGTATACTATCCCGGCTTGGCAGCACACGTCAACCATAATATAGCTGCGCGGCAACAATCCCTTTTCGGCGGCATCGTTTCCTTTACCTTAAAGAAAGATACACAACAAGCGGCGAAAAATGTGGTGTGTCATACGCAACTCTTCAAGCTTGCAGAAAGTCTTGGTGGCGTTAAAAGCCTGCTTTGCCATCCGGCAACCATGACGCATAAATCAATTCCGGCTGCGAAAAGGCAAGCGGCAGGTGTGGCTGATAGTCTGATTCGCCTGAGTGTGGGCCTCGAAGATGTGGATGATCTGATAAGGGACATAGAGCAAGCCCTGGCTAAAACAGAACAAGCCCAAAGCATAAAAGCGGTCTTCCAGTAAATAGTCCACCATCTTCAATTACAACTGTCTATTCAAAATTAAAAAATCACAATTTTCAATTCAATTACAATGTCTATCCAACAAAAAAAATTAGTAATTGGTCTCTTTGGCTTCGGTGTAGTAGGAGAAGGCGTTTACAAGGTATTACAGCAAACGCCCGCGCTAAACGCACATATCAAAAGCATTTGCATTAAACACCCGGAGAAAAGCAGAAATGCTCCTTCATCTCTTTTTACGACCGATCCGGCGGTATTACTAAACGATGAAGAGATCAATGTGATCATTGAGCTAACAAACGACGCAGAAGCAGCGTTTCGCATCGTGAGCACTGCTTTTAAGAACAAGAAAGCAGTAATAAGCGCCAATAAGAAGATGATCGCCGAAAACCTTAGGGAGTTGCTTATTTTACAAAAACATTTCCAACTACCGTTTCTTTATGAGGCTGCAGCTTGCGCCAGCATACCGGTCATCCGCAATCTTGAAGAGTATTACGACAACGACCTCCTTCAGAGCATCAGCGGCATCGTGAACGGCTCAACCAACTATATCCTTACCAAAGTTTTTGAAGAGCAATTTGATTTTGAAACGGCATTGTTTCATGCACAGGCGGAGGGCTTCGCAGAAACAGACCCTTCCACAGATGTAAACGGTATTGATGCTGTGAACAAGCTGACCATCCTGCTAGCGCACGCCTACGGTATCGTTACCCAACCAGAGCAGTTGCTTTACTCCGGCATTCAGAACCTGCAAACACAAGACGCCGTATATGCTACTGAGAAAGGATTTGAAATAAAGCTGGTAGCACAGGCTACGAAGTTGGCAAACAACAGGATCGGCGCTTTTGTATTCCCTCAGTTCGTGAAGAAGCAAAGCCAGCTCTACAACGTGAAGAATGAATACAATGGTGTGATCATCGAGAGTAGTCTGGCTGACAAGCAATTCTTTTATGGTAAGGGGGCGGGAAGCTATCCTACCGCTTCGGCTGTGCTTAGTGATCTCTCCGCCCTCCGCTACAACTACAAGTACGAGTATAAGAAGCTGGCCTTAAATGAAGGTGCAACACTTGCAGACGATTTCTATTTGCGGGTGTATGTAAGTTTTGAAAAGCTTTTCCAGGTGCCGCAGGAGGCATTTGAGCAGATCATCGAGTGGAGCAGCAGTGAGCAAAGATGCCATGTAATTGGTGTGATCCGGTATTCCGTTCTCAAAAAATCCGGCTGGTGGAAAAAGGAAGGCACATCCCTGATCCTGCTGCCCGAGGTCTTTCATGAAGGTGTTTCTTTAAGCGACAAGCCCGAGCCGGAGCAGTTTGAACTGGTGTCGGCATAACCATGCAAATTTTAGGGCAGAGCGGATTTCAAATCCGCTCACCTTTTTATTCGCCATGGGTTACCTGACGCGTTCTAACAAGATGTCAGGTTGTCGTTTAGTAAAAGGGAGTTTGAATCAAAGAAGAAAAACGATCATCTCTTATACACTGCATGACCCAAAAGCGTCATAGGAATAAAGACCAATATCCCTGCTATAATAAACCAGATCGGGTGTGGTAGCAAAAGCAGATCTACAATTGCGGCCGTTGTAAGAAATAATCCTGCAATGTAAGCCGGTATCTTATCTGCCGATTTGGAAATGATCCGTATCAACAATCCACAAATGAAGGAACCGATAGCCCAACCAACCAGCACTGTAATAAGAGCACTTGAAGGCTGGGACTGTGCATAAACGGTCATGGCTTCATGATCTGCAGGGTCGACGCCCGGAGGTAAAGGGAATCTGCCGCTGTTGATCTTCTCAAACACCATAAAAATCAGCATTGCAGCCACGATACCTGCAAGTGCACCTATTATCTTTCTAAGCATGGGTTATTTTTCTATTACAGGAAGAACGATCCTATTTCCCGGCAGGCGCTTGATCTGCCTGTTACGCTTTTTATCCTTGTTCGTAGCTATCACACAAGGACTGTTTCTGAAAAGCAAGGAAAGTTCCTTCTCTTTCGCAAAGTTATCAGCACCTATCAGAATGTTGTAAGCGATAGTATCTTTAGGCAGCAAAAGCAGATAATGATCTTCATTGGTGCTGACATCTATGATGAACTTGCTGTTTTTGGAACGAGCGTTAGTCGAAAAGGTCTGGCAATCTTTCAACTGGTCTTGCTTCAGGCCCGCAACGTAGAAAATGCTATCTGTAGAGTTGACCAGGTAAAAGGTCTTGCAGTTATTATCGTTCTCTTTTCCGCCGTAAACGTTCATCTGTGCATTTGTATTGAGTGCTGCGCAGGCAAACAATAGCAGGAAAACGGAACAACGGCTACACAACCAATTCATTATCCTCAGATATTTGGCTGTAAAGTACAAAAGCTTTTATAGAACAAGTAGCCGGCGCTGATGTATTTTCGCGCCATTCGATTGTTTATGATCATTATATCTGATGCCAAGCTGGAAGCACTTGCTACCCATTATGCAGGAAATAAAGCGGCCGGTGAGCCGCTGCAGATTTCAAAGGAACCGGTAGACACTGAAAAGCAGGAAGTAAAAAGCGTTTTGCTTTCCTACTTCCTTACCTCATTTCAACAGGCAGAAACGTACAATTTCTGGCATCCTTCAGATATCGCCCTGAACGAGATAAAACACTACGCAGATCAGATTTTCGATGCACCGGAAGATATTCTACAGCATAGCATCAGCATAACACGAAACCTGTATGATGCTACCGACCTGCCCAATATCAAAAGCGGAGAGCTGCATGTGGCCTACTTCAAAAACATTATGGTGGATCAGTTCGTAGTGGATGCAATTGGCATTTATAAATCAGAAAACAAGGAGACGTTCTTAAAAATCAAAGAAGCAGGAAAGACGTTTTCTATAGAGGCTGATGAGGGGATTAACCCTTCAAAGCTGGATAAAGCTTGTCTGATACTGAACCTTGATGCGGATAATGGCTATAGGGTAATGGTGATCGACAAGACAAATAAAGGTGGTGAAGCACAGTTTTGGAAGGATAATTTTCTCAAGGTGCGTGCGGCATCGGACGACTATCATCATACTCAGGATTATCTAAGTATGTACAAGACGTATGTGGTGGAGCAGGTACCCTCTGAGTTTGAAGTGACAAGGGTAGAGCAGATTGATCTATTGAACAAATCTGTCAACTATTTTAAGAAGAACGAACAGTTTAACAGGGAAGCCTTTGAAGATGAAGTATTGAAGGTTCCGGAGGTCATCGAATCTTTCCGAAAATATGAGCAGCAATACAAAGATGAAAGAGAGCTGAGTTTCGATGACGACTTCAATATATCAACGAATGCAGTAAAGAAGCAATCCCGGGTCTTTAAAAGTGTGCTAAAACTGGATAAGAACTTCCATGTTTACATTCATGGAAATAAAGATCTGATCGAAAAAGGCTTTGACAGTGGAATGGGCATGCATTACTATAAGATATATTTCGAAGAAGAGCACTAAAGCTTTTTCTTCAATTGATCTGCATACAAGATGTCGGACTGAATATTGCTCTTCTGCAGGGTTTCAATGATAACGTCCTGTAGCTGTGGCTCTTTGAAATAGGGAGCGAGAATATCCTTATAGTGGCCCTTCATGTGTACGCTTAGGGCTACAATTGCGTATCCCTTTATGCTTACATCCCAGTCTTTAATGGCAGCTACAATAATACTATCAACTTTAGGGTCAGGGTCGAATCTTGCCAATGTTTGCAGGGCAAATACTTTTGCTTTTAATCTTGGATCGTTGAGTCTCTCATAGCCGGTCTTAATAATGCTTTTTGTGTCCATCCCCAGGTAGACGGCCAGCAAAGGACTCGTTGCAAAATCCTCGCTATCTACAAGGTAATCAAAAGCGAGAGTTGTCTCTGTCGGCATTAAATGCATTACAGCCGCGGCGTTCAGCGTTTTCAGGAATCGACTGTCTTCCGTTTTCATTCGCTCAAGCAGCAGTCCGGAAAACTCCTTGTCCTTTAGACATGAAACGAGTCTGTATGCAATTCCTTTTTGGTAAAAATTAATGGAGTTGAGGAGATTGTTGATATTAGAGGTATAGATCTTGTAGTTGCGGAACTCGGAGAGGTCAACCGATTTCTTTTCCAGTGAATCCAGAACACTATAGAACTGAAGGAAATCTTTTTCTGAATAACCACGCTCAATACATTTCTTAAATTCTTTTTCGAAAACATAAGGAACCTGTGCATTTGCCGTATAAGCATATGATAAGAACATGCATAACCAAAACGTTTTCACAGATATATTTCCCCAACTCAATCCCATTCTCGCTAAAGTAAACAAAAAAGCTACTTTCGGAAAAGTAGCTCTTACATAATTGTATCTTAAATTTCTTAAGCGCTTACAGCCTTTTGCACCAATTCTGCAGCTTCGCTAAGCAAAATTGCAGATTGTACTTTCAGTCCGCTTTCTTTGATTAGTTTTTGTGCTTCCGTTGCGTTTGTACCCTGCAAACGAACGATGATCGGAATTTTGATATCTCCAAGTTTGTTGTAGGCTTCAATTACACCCGCAGCTACGCGATCGCAACGAACGATACCGCCGAAGATATTGATCAGAATTGCTTTTACATTAGGATCTTTCAGAATGATACGGAAGCCTGCTTCTACAGTCTGTGCATTGGCAGTACCGCCTACGTCCAGGAAGTTTGCCGGCTCACCACCTGCAAGCTTTATCATATCCATTGTAGCCATTGCCAGACCTGCACCATTTACCATACAACCAACATTACCGTCCAGTTTCACATAGTTCAGGTTATGCTCGCCTGCTTCCACTTCCGTAGGATCTTCCTCATTCTTATCACGCATATCTGCAAGGTCTGAATGGCGCATCAAAGCGTTGTCATCCACATTCATTTTACAATCAACCGCTACTATCTTATCGTCAGCAGTCTTAAACAGCGGGTTGATCTCAAGCATGGAACAGTCAAGGCCAACGTAGGCATCGTAAAGGTTCGTTACGAACTTCACCATGTTTTTAAAGGCCGCACCACTCAATCCGAAGTTGAATGCGATGTTGCGTGCCTGGAAGGGCTGCAACGGCATGTTTGGATGCACCCACTCTTTGAAGATCTTATCGGGAGTGCTGTGTGCTACTTCTTCAATGTCCATACCGCCCTCAGTAGAGTACATGATGACATTTTGCTTCTTTGCGCGGTCCAAAAGAATAGAGAGATAAAACTCTTTACGCTCACCAGGTCCATCATAATACATATCCTGAGCAACAAGGATCTTATGAACCACCTTGCCAGTTGCACCTGTCTGAATGGTTACAAGTGTATTTCCGAGAATGTTTTTTGCTACCTTTTCTACGTCTTCAGCACTCTTCACAACCTGTACACCATGCTGCTCCGGCACCTCCTTCATTGTTCCCTTCCCACGACCACCGGCATGTATCTGCGCTTTTACGACTGCGAATTTTGTTCCGTTATCAACAGCCATCTGCTTATAAGCATTCATGGCGCTATCCACATTATCAACAGCAATACCGCCCTGGGTAGGGACATTATATCGCTTTAGTAGTTCTTTGGCTTGGTATTCATGCAAATTCATGACTAGAAAAAATTTCCGCGAAGATAGTTAAATGAGTTAAAAAGTCTAAGACCGCTCTTGTGAGGCTGGTAGGTTTTAATGGTTTAACATACTTTCTGCTACCCGCGGCGTGACTATTTGAAGGGATACCAAAAACATAGTGATGTGAAAAGGATGTTTTATTGGATCGTGTTCGTAGGATTGGCAGTTGCTTTTAATGTAACGCCCGCATCTGCCCAGGAATCAAAATATAAACTGAAAGTGAAAGGACCGGCCGCTGCCGCTTATGTACGGCACCATGGGTATCCCGCAAAGATCTCTAAAAGCACAGCATACCGGTCTAAGCACCACTCTTCCCGAACGGCCAGGAGCACGGCACATGTAAGCACAAAGAAACATGCAAGCCACAAATCAGGAAGCTTGCATCGGAGCGTAGCTTACAAAAACAGCAGCGGAAATACATATGCTGGCAGCCGCCAAAGCTACAGGAGAAGCAGTGGCGCGTACTATACCGGACACCGTTCCACACAGCGTTGGGACAAAGTAAAAGTGAAAAGGAAGAAAGACAAACTGGTTTATAAATTTAAAAAGGACGATTAACCAAGGTTACAAATAAAATGCTTTGGCCGCACCCGGTCAAAGCATTTTATTTTTAATCAACCACTTCTTGCATTTCGGGAGCTTTAATATTCGTTCCGCATTCTTTATTCAGTTGTTCGATAAAGTATTTTATCAGCTCCGGCGAATGCAGTTCTTCGTGTTGATGCATAAAGAAATAGCATTTCTCAAGTCCGGCGTTCATCCATTGTTTGATACGCTGCACCCAATCGTCAATTCGCTGATAATCAGTTTTATGCAAAGCATTACCTACAAATCTGATAAAGCACTCGGGAGTTGAAAGAAACATGTGCACATACTCACGAAAGCCGGCAGAGTCAGTTATTATCGTACCCCTATGGTCTGTTTTCAGATAACTGTAAAGCGATTTGTTGTATCGGTCTTCGTACCAGCTATTATTCCGTAATTCCAGAAACAGATCAATATCCTTTGGGACGATATTTATAAACGCTTCAAGTGTTTCCAGGTGTTTGGCGCCAAACTGTGGGTGGGGCATCAGAAACACCGGTCCCAGCTTTTCTTTGAATTCGCTGACGGCCTGAAGGAAATCATCCACTTCCTTTTCTACATTCTTAAGCCGCTTGATGTGCGTTATCGTTTGGGTAAACTTCGGGCAAAAGATGAAATCATCGACAGTTTGGTCATGCCACTTCTTTACGAGATCAGCTTTGGCATTGTAGAACGTTCCGTTGAATTCGATGGAGTTGAAAACGGTAGAGTAGTAGTGCAGGAAATCTTTTTCCTTTGTCTTCGGAGGATACAGCTTTCCCAGCCAATCTTTACGTCCCCATTTCGCACAGCCAATATAGAACTTCGTGTTTCCTTTTCCTGTTGCCAACGCCTCCTTCGTTTCCGCGGGATCCGGAGGAAGCCTAAAATCAATAAAGTCCAATTGTGCGGGATCTACTTTGCCGAATTCCATGGTTCGTTATTTTCTGTATTCAAACAAATATTGAAAGAAAAGCAATAAAGGAATTAGAAAAGGAAGTAAAATGGAAAAACCATATCCTATATTAAATAAGTTTTGTCTAAACTTTTCGTTATTTCCCTCGTTATATGTACTGTCCACAATGTATCCTAGACTGTAAAAGATGTTCGCGATTAAAATCATTATCAGATATCCAACACCTTGAAAGAAAGTGGTAAAAATTGTAATCTCAAATTCTTGGTCGAATGGCATTATGAAAGTTGCACCTACGATAACATAACATATAAAGGCAATAATTCCGGCAAGAACTAGCCCAAAGTTGTATTTACCACGGCGGTCTTTCCACCATTTTTTACGCGCGTCTATTACTTCCGGATCAATTAAGTTCATCTGAGAAGTTACAAAAAAGAAAAACTTAAATTATATGTCGCAAATACAAGCAGGAAATTCTTTGTTTCATTTCGCACTCCTCATATCTCCGTAGTCGGGTTTACCGTTTATTAATCGCGGCAATCCCCGGCAATTCCTTTCCTTCAAAAAACTCCAGCATTGCACCGCCACCTGTGGAGACGTAGCTTACCTTGTCAGTATAGCCAAATTTGTTGACCGCTGCAACGCTGTCACCGCCCCCAACAAGGGAAAAGGCACCATTGGCAGTCGCATCCGCTACCGCATCGGCCACACATTTAGTACCGTGCTGAAACTTTTCCATTTCAAAAACGCCCATCGGTCCGTTCCAGAGAATGGTCTTCGATTCACGGATTACTTTACTAAATGTTTCGCAGGCAAGGGAACCGATGTCGAGCCCCATCCAGCCGTCAGGTATTTCCGTATTATTAGCGGAAGAAGTGTTCGCGTCTTCAGCAAATTTATCGGCAATGATGCTATCCGCGGGCAGGTGAATACAAACGCCTTTCTCTTTAGCTTTTTTAAGCAGTTCTTTGGCCGTATCCAGACGGTCTTCTTCACATAGTGAATTACCAATATGGCAGCCCTGTGCTTTAAAAAATGTATAAGCCATGCCACCCCCGATAATAATGTCTGTAGCGCGATCTAAAAGGTTCTCGATGATCATGATTTTATCCGAAACCTTAGCGCCTCCAATAATAGCGGTAAACGGCTTGTCAGAATTGTTCAGTACTTGCTCTGCAGCTCTTACCTCACCTTCCATCAGTAAACCGAACATCTTTTTATCGGCGGGGAAAAACTGTGCAATGATAGCGGTAGAAGTATGGGCACGATGCGCGGTTCCAAATGCATCGTTTACATATACATCACCCAGTTTTGAGAGTTTCTCAGCAAACTCCTTGTCGCCCTTCTCTTCCTGTTTGTAATAGCGAAGATTTTCAAGCAGCAGTATCTGACCTGGCTTTAAGCTTGCTGCTTTTTGCAATGCGTCTTCACCAATACAGTCCCCGGCGAAAAGCACTTCTTTATTCAAAAGTTGCGACAGATGTTGCGCTACCGGTTTCAAAGAGAAATCGGCAAGTGTCAGATGCGGCTTCTTTTCAATGTCTTTGTGCGGACGGCCAAAATGGCTCATCAGAACAACGCTGCCGCCATCATCCAATACTTTCTGAATGGTTGGCAAAGCGGCACGGATACGAGTATCGTCCGTAATTGTTCCATCTTTGATCGGTACATTGAAATCAACGCGGATCAACGCTTTTTTTCCTGAAAAATTGTATTTGTTGAATTGGCTCATGAGAAATAATCTTCTGGTTCGATAAAAATAATTTCGGCTTCTGTATTTAAAAGTTTTTCAATTGCAGGCTTAATGACAGGCTTTAAAATATTCCACAGTTGCTTATTGGGATAATTTCCGATATTCAGTTTGATCAATTTAGGAGGAACTCCAGACTGCGCTAAGATTTTAGGGAAATCACCATCTTTAGAAATAATGATGACATTACCTTTTTGTTTTGCTCTTTGATAGATTTCCCAATCGCTCGCCTCTTTGATATCTAAAACAAAGGATGATTTGACATTGAAGCCAAATTCATTAATCATCCATTTTGCAAGGACAGAAGGAAGCTGATTGTCTAACCAGATTTCAAAATCAAGCTGCATGAATGATACGGGTATTGCTTAAACGAAGTGAAGCATAAGCAAGTGCAGCCTTAATGTCATCTTCCTCTAAAAAGGGGAAATCCACAACAATTTCTTTAGGAGTCATGCCTGCTGCCAGCAGATCCAATACATCAGTAACCGCAAACCGCATGTTTCTAATAATTGGTTTGCCCGCAAAAATCCCGGGATTTATGGTAATCCTCTTCAACAGTTCACTGAGTTCGGGGTTTGACATAACACGAATTTTCACAAAAATAAGAAAGGGTTTTAGTATAAATGAAAAACCGCAAAGCACACAGCTTATACTGTGTCCTTCGCGGTTGTCAATTTGTCGGGGCTTATTTAGAGATCAAACCCGCAAAATATTTCACAGTACGAACAAGTTGAGACACATAGCTCATTTCGTTGTCATACCAGCTTACAGTTTTTACCATTTGTGCATCTCCGACGGTTATGACCTTTGTTTGAGTTGCATCGAAAAGGGAACCAAAGTTAATGCCGATAATATCGCTGGAAACGATCTCATCTACGTTGTAACCAAAACTTTCATTTGAAGCAGCTTTCATTGCAGCGTTTACTTCTTCCACAGAAGTCTTCTTTTCCAAAGTTGTAACCAGCTCAGTAAGTGAACCGGTAACTGTTGGAACGCGTTGTGCCACACCGTCCAGCTTGCCTTTCAGCTCAGGAAGTACCAGGCCAATCGCTTTTGCAGCACCAGTGCTGTTTGGAATGATATTAGCCGCAGCTGCACGTGCCCGGCGAAGATCGCCTTTAGCGTGTGGAGCATCCAAAGTATTCTGGTCGTTAGTGTAAGCATGGATGGTAGTCATCAAGCCGAGCTTGATACCAAAACTGTCATTCAGCACTTTTGCCATAGGTGCGAGACAGTTGGTGGTACAAGATGCACAGCTAATAATAGTTTCGCTGCCATCGAGAATATCGTGGTTGACGTTGAATACAACCGTTTTTAAGTCGCCTGTTGCAGGTGCGGAAATCACCACACGTTTTGCACCGGCTGTGATGTGTGCTTTTGCCTTTTCTGCATCTGTAAAGAAACCAGTGCACTCCAGCACTACATCTACGTCATGTTGTCCCCATGGAATTTGAGCAGGGTCTTTCTGTGCGTAGATTTTTATTTGCTGACCATTAACGGATATGGCATCGTCGGAATGTGTTACCTCTGCATTGAAGCGCCCCTGAGCCGTGTCATATTTCAGAAGGTGTGCTAATACATTCGGTTTGGTAAGATCATTGATCGCTACCACCTCAATGCCATCCATGTTGTATATCTGGCGAAAAGCAAGACGACCGATACGTCCGAAACCATTAATGGCAACTTTTACTGTACTCATTTGTGAGTTGTTTTTAAATTATTTTTTTAAAAAATCTGCATTGCAGCAGTTAAAGTGGCCGCAAAGTTAAAGGGTGCACTATTAAAAACCAAAGTAGTATAAGGTACTAACGCTTATTCATGTATAATGAAACTCACTATCCGAACTAAATCGTCTCGTCTGATACCGTCAACCTTGAAAGTGCGTTGAATGGGAAAAGCGCTTAGCCAGCCATCAGTTTTTCCTTATTTGAATTCCTTTTTTCCTAAACTGAATTCCTTTTTTCACGAACTGAATTCCTTTTGTCAGAAAGTGAATTCCTTTTGTCAGAATCTGGATTCCTTTTGTCACAAACCGAATTCCTTTTTCCCTAAACTGAATTCCTTTTGTCACAATCTGAATTCCTTTTATCAGAAACCGAATTCCTTTTGTCAGAAACTGAATTCCTTTTGTCACAATCTGAATTCCTTTTGCCAGAAACTGAATTCCTTTTACCAGAAACTGAATTCCTTTTGTCGCAAACTGAATTCCTTTTGTCACTTATGGGATTCAGAAAGCTTTTATCTCATAGTCAAACGCTTTTTTTGTCGATTGAGTGGAGAAAGGCCAAAACAAAATGAAGATTTTCTTCAATTTGAAAGCCTACAGATGACAAGCTGTTTCTATATTAATGACTTACCGCTTTTAGTCCCACAATAGAGCCGATAAGCGTAGCGATAAAAAACAGTCTCCAGAATGCAACCGGCTCCTTAAAGAAGATAATGCCGATGATAACAGTTCCGACAGCTCCAATACCCGTCCAGACAGCGTAAGCCGTACCCATAGGCAATGTCTGAGTAGCGCGATACAATAAATACATACTCAGCGTAAGGCTAACAAAAAAGCCGATGCCCCAAAGAGTAGATTCTGTACCGGTTGTTTCCTTTGCCTTACCAAGACATGTTGTAAATCCAACCTCGAATAAGCCTGCTATGATTAATATTATCCAGTTCATTATCCAGAAATTGTGGCAATATTTATCTTTTCGTGTGATTTCAGTGTCAAAAAAAGAAAAGGGTGACATTTCTGAACACCCTTCTCGTTAGTAGCCCGGACAAGAATCGAACTTGTATCTAAAGTTTAGGAAACTTCTATTCTATCCATTGAACTACCGGGCCATAAAAAAGGAGTGCAAAAGTAACTACAGAAAAAGCATTTACCAACCCCTAATTCTTCCATTTCAGCGTTTCGAGGAGATGTATGATATCTCCTCTCAAAAACTCATTTGCAGGGCGCAGGGAGTCAGCATTGGGGGAAACATCAAAATATAAAGCCCCGCGAATGAAATGCTTTGCGGAATCAGTGGCAAAAAACTGATATGCAGTGGCGGCATTGCCACCTACATCATAAAGAATGCCATATACTCTGCGTTCCGGGAAATGAAAAGGCTGCTCTCCGATATAATCTGCACGTTTACTATGCGCTGTAAACGACATTTCATGTGCATCTTCTATAAGCTTCGCCAACGGCTCGCTTGTTGCCACCGGTTTGTAGGATATGTAAATGGTCCCTCCGATGGACGGAAAGTCAATGTTCATCCAATAAGGGTTATCAGGCTTTTTCCCGAAGAAAAGGGTATCCTTAATGATTCTTCCATATACGGGGTATTCAAAGCTGTAGGGGAAGGTTGCGGTATCAAACTGCTGATAGACGTGTTCCGGAAACTCTGTTCGCGCATAGCCTCTGGGCCTGGGAGTATAAGTCTCCGGGCGGCATGAAAGGAACATTAATACAATGGATACTGCTGCAACGAATTTTGCCATTTGCCAAAACTAAAAAATGATTTTGCAAAGGTATCCTTTCTGTCTCTGTTAAATATGCCTCAGAAGCTTTAGGCTTTATTCTTATTTTCGCAGCCTAAAAATATATAAGATGCAACAGGACCAGCAAACTCCCGAACAACAGCTTAATATTGAACTGACAGAAGACATGGCAGATGGTAATTATGCAAACCTTGCGATCATCACCCATTCTTTTGCAGAATTTGTGATCGATTTCGTGAATGTGATGCCGAATGTGCCGAAAGCAAAGGTGAAATCACGCATCATAATGACGCCACAGCATGCAAAAAGACTGATGCGCGCTATGGTAGAAAATGTAAAACGCTTCGAAGCACAATATGGACCGATAAAAGACCAGGAGCAGATAAGTATGCCTTTTAATTTTGGCACCCCTACGGCCCAGGCCTAATTAATCTTCGTTAACAACTTTCTACTTTTTACTTCAGTAAATGAACGATAAAATTCTTATTCTCGATTTTGGATCTCAGTTTACACAACTAATTGCAAGACGTATCCGCGAGTTAAATGTTTACTGTGAAATTCAGCCTTGCACAAAGCCTGTAAACTATGAGCCAGGTTTGAAAGGTATTATCCTTTCCGGAAGTCCCTTTTCTGTGAATGACCCGGAAGCGCCGAAACCTGACATTCAGGCAATGGCAGAAAAGCTTCCTGTTTTAGGTGTTTGTTATGGCGCACAATTGATAGCCCAGCAATCGGGTGGGGCAGTCGGCCAGTCAACACATCGGGAATATGGGCGTGCGCATCTGCAAATCCTTCAGGATAACGATCTGTTTACTACTGTTCCGGACGGTTCGCAGGTTTGGATGAGCCATGCAGACACCATTCAGCAGCTGGCAGCAGGTTTTGAGGTAATCGCGAAAACCGAATCTATTCCTGTAGCGGCATTCAAAGCGCCCAAAGAATATGCTGTAAACCCGGTCTATGCCATTCAGTTTCACCCTGAAGTAACACATAGTATTGACGGCGGACAGGTACTGAAAAACTTCGTTGTCGATGTCTGCGCATGCAGGCAGGACTGGACTCCGGCTACATTTATTGTGGAAACAGTGGAGCGGATAAAAAAGGAAGTAGGCAACCAAAAGGTTGTGATGGCCCTGAGTGGAGGGGTAGATTCAACAGTGGCTGCAACGCTTATTCACAAAGCTGTTGGCGACAATCTGTATTGCATTTTCGTAGATAATGGCCTGCTGCGCAAAAATGAGTTTGAGCAAGTCATGGAGGGGTATCAACATCTGGGCTTACATGTAAAAGGCGTTGATGCAAAGAAGCGTTTTTATTCTGCGTTGGACGGCGTAACTGATCCTGAGAAGAAAAGAAAGATCATTGGTGGATTATTCATTGATGTTTTTCATGACGAAGCCCTTGAATTGAAGGATGTTCACTTTTTGGGACAGGGAACTATTTATCCGGATGTGATTGAATCTGTTTCAGTTCACGGCCCGTCAGCCACTATCAAGTCGCACCATAATGTCGGCGGTTTGCCAGAGATTATGAAAATGTCGCTGGTAGAGCCTTTACGTTTTCTTTTTAAGGACGAGGTAAGAAAGGTTGGTCGTGAGCTTGGCATTGATGATATTTTTATCAGCCGTCATCCTTTCCCCGGGCCGGGACTGGGTATTCGTATTTTAGGAGCGATTTCAGAAGACAAGGTAAAAATGCTTCAGGAAGCTGATGCTATTTATGTGCAGCAACTGCGTGAATACGAACTTTATCATCAGGTATGGCAGGCAGGTACTATTTTATTACCCGTGCAGAGCGTTGGCGTAATGGGGGATGAACGCACTTATGAATACACAGTAGCACTGCGTGCAGTTACATCGGTCGATGGAATGACTGCGGACTGGGCGCACTTGCCTTATGAATTTTTGGCAAAGGTTTCGAATGAGATAATCAATAAAGTTCGGGGCATCAACAGGGTGGTGTACGATATAAGCTCCAAACCTCCTGCAACTATTGAATGGGAATAATTTTTTCTTTCGTGAGTATGAACCTTAGACAGCTTTTACTTTTCTCTATAATAGTCTTTTCCTGCTTCGTACCTACGACTCAGGCAAACGCTCAGTTTTGGAAAAACTGGTTTCATAAGGAAGAAAAAAGGCATTTCCCTCCAAAGTCGAAAAAGAAATCTGAAGAGGCGCCGGCAGTCAGTAAAAAGAAGAGAAAGGTGGTTGAATACCCTGCTTCGAAAATAAAAAGCCGCTACAGGGTAGATATTCTGATACCGCTTTATCTAGACGATCTGGTGAAGGGTGGTAAAGCAATAAAAGGCAGACTACCAGAAAGTGCGTTGACAGGAGTGAACTTTTACGAGGGGGTAAAACTCGCTGCAGACACTTTATCTGCTTTAGGCTATCATATTGATTTATACGTTCATGATATTTCTGATAAAAAGACCAATGCGGAAGCTTTAATAAAAGATGGGACATTACTCAATGCTGATCTTATTATTGGTGATGTTCAGTCTAATCAGATTCCCGCCTTGGCTTCTTTTGCAAAAGAAAACGAGATAAACTTCATTTCAGCAGTTTCTCCTTCCGATGCGGAAATAAATAACAACCTGTTCTTTACCATGCTGCAGCCTACACTTCAGAAGCATGTGGAGCGTATCAATGCTGCAGCGCTGAAGAAATTTCCCAAGCGAGATGTTTTGCTTCTCTACAGAACCAATAGCCCTGTTGATTCCCTTGCTGCCTTTTACGCGCTGCAAGAGGAAGACAGAGATTTTAAGCGCATACTGCTAAACCGTTCGCTGCCTTTTAATGAAGTGTCGAGACTTATTGATAGCAATTCGATAAACGTAATGGTGATACCTATTCTGGATAACGATTATACAGAATCCGTTCTTCAGCAATTGTCATTATCCTTTCCTGCATATCAGTTTGAGGTTTATGGGATGCCTTCATGGAAGTATATTAATAGTCTTCGAAAGGCAGATGCTTATCCCAACATTGCCGTTTATTTTACTTCCCCTTTTTATTACGATATGACCACACCTGCAGCGCAAAGCCTTGCCGGCAGATACAAAAAGCAGTTTGAAGGAAGAATGTCGGAGATGGTTTTCCGCGGCTATGAAACGTTTTATTGGTTTGCTTATCTCTTAAACAGATACGGAACAGTCTACAATACCAGACAATCTGATCATTCAGCAGCTCCATTTACAAAATTTGAGATCAAGCTTCAGTGGAATAAGCAACAGCAGATGCTCTACAACGAAAACGAACACCTGGACCTTTATCGCTTCCAGAGTGGTTCTTTCCTTATTCAATCGCTTTGACTATGAGCCTTCCGGGCTAACAGATGGTAGTGCTGCAGTTTCGAGGGTAATGTTTTTGGCTGCAGTTCTGGTCTTTTCTTTGTTAAGACTGGTATTTGTAAAGTTTCCTGAGGTGAAACTGTCGTCGGAGATCTCCGTTTTGGCCAGTCGCGCCTTTCTCATAAAGTATAGAATACCAAACAATCCAAAAGTAAACGCCAGAATTGCTGCAATGGCGATGTTCGGGTTCAGATCCTGAACAAGCAGAGATACGGAAATGATCAAAAGGTTTACCGTGATCAGTACGGTAACTGTACTGGAGTGGCTAAAGCCCAGATCCAGAAGGTAATGATGAAGATGTGTTCTGTCGGCATTAAAAGGGTGGTTCCCTTTCGCTATCCTTGTCACAAATACCCGGAAAGAGTCAAAAACCGGAACAAAGAGTACTGAAAGTGCAAAAAGTAGTGCTCCCTTAGGACTGTGTATAATTGAAGTAAGCGCAGTCTGATCTGTATTGAAGGAATTGATGAAAATAATACTCAAAACCGCAATCGTAAAGCCAATGAAAAGCGAGCCGCTATCGCCCATGAAAATCCTTGCAGGGGCGATATTATACCGAAGAAAGCCAATAAGCGAACCGACCAGCGCAAAGGCTACATATGCCGCGCTATAGTTACCCTGAACTGCAAGGCAAACCCCAAGGGTGAAGGCGCAAAGAGCCCCTATTGTTCCGGCAAGGCCGTCTATGCCGTCTATAAGATTAAAAGCGTTGGTAATGAAGATGCAACCGATAATGGAGAACATGATACTGAACCATCCCGGCATTATATAAATACCCATGATCCCATGTAATGAATACAGGCGGATATCAGCAAGGTAAACCGTTATAATCGCGGCAACGATCTGAGCAATAAACTTTTTACTGGGAGTAAGACTTATGATATCATCCTTTATTCCAATAACAAAGAGAATCGTTGACGCAGCAACCAGATAATTCCAGGTGTTTGGAAAGCTGAAGCGATAAACAGAAGGATGAAAAGGTTTTAGATTGATAAAAACGGAAGCTACGATCAGGAAAGAAAAGAAAATAGCAACACCTCCAAGGTTCGGAATCACCTCTTTATGAATTTTCCGGTGATTATCAGGAAGGTCGAACAGCTTTTTTCGTTTCGCCAGAATAATGACCTTGGGAATGGAGAAACCGCATACTAATGCTGAAATAACCGGAATAGCGAGATATAAAATGTATGGCGGAATGTGATTCATAATTACCGTGCTGTATTAACTCCGTAAGATTTAACCTCCATTAAAGCTCTCTCCGTTATACTAGTTCTTAATTCTAAATTTTTTACCAACATATTAAAAGTACATTTTAAATTTTTATTGGCAAAACTATAACAATTGTTCCCCCGGGTGCCGGATTCCAATCTGGAAACAAAATTAATAAACCATCTTTCTTTTATAAGATTTTTCTTGTTATTCGGACGTTATTGCTTTAGAGCATGTCAGAAGTTGTTCTTTATAAAGGCATAAAGGTTGAAGTCCTTATCTTCCAGTGGTTGCTCGAGCATTTTTGCAAGCCCCGCCTTTGTCAGTCCTTTCATTTTCAGCCTTTGGATCAGTTGCCAGCTCTTCTCTGTCAGCAGCTGCAGTTTCTTTTCCTTTTCTGTGCTTATCGTATTGAGGAATGTTTCTATTGCCGTTGCTAAAGCCTCAACACCAAGGCTGCTTGTTGCCACTGTCTTAACCACAGGTATTTCTTTTTCTCCATGCGCTTTCTGGTGCGCCAGTATTCTCAGATTCCGGTATAGCGCTTCGGCAAGATCGCGATCGGCCTTGTTTACCACAAACACATCTGCTATCTCCATGATGCCTGCTTTCAGCGTTTGTACTTCATCACCCGCTTCCGGCACTAAAGCCACTACCGTGCAATCCGCTAACCCTGCAACTTCTACTTCGCTTTGCCCAACGCCCACCGTCTCTACAAGTATATAGTCGAAGGCTGCATTTTTCACTACATCGGTTATCTCCAGGATCTTTGCACTTAGGCCACCCAGTGCTCCACGACTGGCAAGGGAGCGGATAAAGACATTAGGATGGTTATAAAATTCACTCATACGTATCCGATCGCCGAGTAAAGAGCCATAGTTGAAGGGAGAGGAGGGGTCTACGGCAATTACAGCTATCCGTTTTCCCGCTTCCATCCAAAAGTGGAGCAGCGCATTCACAAGTGTGCTTTTGCCAGCACCCGGAGGACCCGTGATCCCAATAACCCTTGCTTCCGTCGTATGCTTCAGTCCAAACAATAAGTCTTCATAACCGTCCAGCTCATTTTCCACTATTGTAATACCGCGTGCCAGCGATTTATAGTCTCCCTCCTGAATGCCTTTGAGTAAATGTTTTATCTTGTCCCGCACTAAAAAAGCGATTTCAATCGTTAAAAAGCAGAATATTTGTCTGTGAACAAAAATAGGCTTCCTGAACCGAAAGTTTTAAAAAGCTGGATTGCACTTATTACTATTCTGGCTATGCTGCTCGGCTGTTTTGTATCACGGGCATTGCTCTCTATAGGCATGATGCTCTTCGGTCTGAATGGCCTTATCGGCGTCCACCCCAGGCAATGGCTAAAACAAAAATGGTGGTTGTTCGGCGTCTTGTGGGTAGGTATGTACCTCCTGTCTTACTTTTGGAGTGGTGATATAGGCTACTGGCATACCCGCTGCGAGGTGAAGCTGCCGATACTGCTGCTGCCACTTGCATTTGCTTTCCTGTCGCCCTTCTCGTACAGGCAATACAAGGCTTTTACACTCGGTCTCAACATTCTGCTGCTTGCAGGCACCATCTACAGTCTTTCTTTCCTGTTTATAGATCCGGCTTTTTATATCAAAGGATACGACTACTCTCATGTGCTGCCTACGCTGATCAAGAACAACCATATCGTTTACAGTACAACGCTGGTTGTCGGCATTGTCTGGAATATTTGCTTCTATCCACGAGTCGTAGAGCGGTGGCTGAGGTATGCATTAATTGCTTCTGGCGCCGTCTTTGTCGTTATGATACACGTACTTGCAGCAAGAACCGGTCTTGTAGGCTTCTATGTTTTTGCGGTGATCTTTGCCCTGTATCTACTCTTCAAACAAAAAAACAAACTCATTGGAACCAGCATTATCCTCCTTATAGTGATCGGGGCCTTTCTTTCCGTTCGCTATGTGCCCACTCTCCGCAATCGGTATGATCATTTCAAGTATACTTTGCAGATGTTCCGGCAGGGAAATATGTCTGGCGACTATAGCGACATAGGCAGGTATATGTCTTATGATCTTGCCTATAAGTTGATCAAAGCACATCCTGTAAAGGGAGTGGGGGCTGGCAATATCCTCGACAGTATGAAGGGGGGATATGACCGATGGTATCCTCAGGTACTAGTGGAGCAACGGTTGATACCTCACAACCAGTTCCTTACTGTAGCAGTAGCCTGCGGGCTACCAGCCATGGTCTTGTTCATTGTATGGGTATTTTTCCCGTTGTTTCAGTTGAGGAAGACCCGCTCAGGCGCATTTTTGCTTATGATGTGGAGCGTTTTGCTTGTTCCGTTGTTAGTAGATCCGGTACTGGAAATCCAGTTCGGCGTATTTGTATATTTGTTCTTTTTGCTTTGGCAGCGACATTATTTTTTGAATGATAAGCCGCCGATCACAGAAAACAGATAACAGTATGATCAATTTCATTCCAATTTTCCCTTTGAATATCGTCGTTTTCCCTGGCGAGCCGCTAAACCTTCACGTTTTTGAACCTCGATATAAACAATTGGCGCGTGAATGCCTGAGGGAAAACAAGACTTTCGGCATACCCTGCGTTCTCGATTCAGGAATCGAAGAATACGGCACTTTGATGGAGATAACTGAAATGGTGCAGGAATACGACAATGGAGAGCTCGATATTCGCACCAAAGGTCTCGCTGTATTTCGCGTGCTGGAACTGGTGAAGACAATACCTGACAAGCTATATTCCGGTGCTATTGTAGACTATCCCACTAATATCGTAGAACATGGCGATACGAACATTGCTAAAATTATACTTGACGAGGTCAAAAGGCTTTATACGCTTTTAAACGTAGAGGAAAAATTTCCCGCCCACAAGGCCTCTATGATCTCTTACGATGTAGCCCATTATATTGGCCTTTCCCAGCAGGAGGAGTATGAGTTGCTTTGTTTATTGTCTGAAGTGCAGCGACTTGAGTATATCCGCCGACATCTCAATAACATGCTGCCCACTATCAAAGAACTGGAGGAAATGAAGATACGGATCAAACGCAATGGCCACTTCCGCGACCTTTCTCTGGATGACCTGAATTTGTAGGGACAGGTAAATCGCTGTGTTCGGCAACAAAAAAACGGTCTTCTATTGCTAATTGCGAACAAGAGAAAGGGCTGTATCCGGTTTTGAATACAGCCCTCTTCAATACATTATTATGTAGTCTATTCAAATTCAGTATCGGCAACACCTTTATTCACCTCTACCGTTTGTACGTTTACTGTGATCGTTTGAGGACCAGCAGAGCTCTTTACCGTATAAGGGATTTTATAACCGTTAGAACCCGGAACTTCTTTGTAATCGCTGTATTCCTGAGATACAACACCTTGTTCTGAAGACATTACTTCTTTTACAAGGTAGCCCGTCTGAACATCATAGTACAAAGTTGACTTATCCTTTTTGCCGGCTTCTTCTACCACATATGCATCGTTGCCATCTACTTTTTCAATTCCTTTCAGCGTATAGCTTACGCCATATTTTTCAGGATGAAGATCGGCCTGAATATCTGCATCTTCCTTTGCTTCCTCCAGCTCGTCGCCTGCGAGGTCTGCCTTCTGTCCTTGTACTTCCTGATAGCCTTTATCCCCGTTCAACACCTTTTTCTGAAACACCATTCCGCGGCCTTCCATAGTGAATTTCATCTTACCGGGAGTTTTCTTAATCTCAGTAATGGTCAATGGAATACCCTGGATAGAGCCTGTGCTTACAGTCTTGATGTCCTTGATAGCATTGATAGTGTTCGCACCACCAATAGCGTCAATGTATTTTTTTATCACATCATTTCCTGTCATGTTTGCAGGAGCCATAGAGGTCTTCGCAGGCTCGATTAGCCTCCCATAAGTATCGTAGTACTCAATTTTGCCATTGGAAGAATACTTTTTGAGTGTCTCTGCGACGTCGTCTTTGCTGCCTACTACTACGATGTTAGCCTGTTCAGGATTCACATATTTCTTTGCAGCAGCCTGTACATCTTCTGCTGTCACCGCAGCCAGATTTTTCAGATAGTTTGCATAGTAATCTTTAGGCAGATGATAACGCTCGGTATTAATAGCATATTGAGCAACAGTGCTCGGGCTTTCAAGACCAATAGCGAAAGCGCCAGTCAGGTTGGTAATGTGATTTTGCAATTCTTCTTTTCCCACTTTTTCGTCGTGGATGCGGTTCATCTCAGCAATGATCTGTCCTACAGAGCTGTCAGTTACCACATTTCTGCCTTTTGCATAAGCGGTAAAAGAACCCTTGAGGATATCAGGACGGATAGAAGAATAAGAACCATAAGTCCAGCCATGCCTTTCACGAAGGTTGAGAAACAGACGGCCGTTAGATCCTCCGCCTAAAACGGAATTAGCAACACGAACCTTTATTGCATCTGCGTCACCCGGCTTCAAATCGATAGGGTAGGTTACATTGATCACGCTTTGCACTGCAGCAGTACGTGGTACAAAAATAACACGACGATTTGCAGGAGCCATCGGATTACTGTATTGCGCTACAGGAACCGGCGCTTTCTTCCATGTACCAAAGTATTTCTCCACCAAAGGCTTTGCCTCTGCTACCGTAATATCACCAACAATGGCCATGTATGCTACGTTGGGACGGAAATAAGTACTATAATATTGCTTTGCACGGTCAAGTGTCACTTTTTGCACAGTTTCTTTGGTAGCTACCTCACCATAAGGGTGTTGCTTACCGAAATTGATTACCGCACTCACCTTGTTCAGCATAGCGTCAGGATCATTCTCCTCTGCTTCCAGTCCGGAAAGCGTCCTTGTCTTGATCTTGTCTAATTCTGTTTGTTTGAAATCAGCATTCATCGCCATGTCTGCCATCAGTTCCAGTATCTTGTTCTGATATTTCTTCAGGCCTTGTGCAGAGATACCGTCGTCTGACGCATCGATGTTAGCACCTATGAAATCAATTTCCTGGTTGAGCTGATCTTTAGAACGTGTCTTTGTGCCGCTTGTCAGCAAGTCAGACATCATATTGCGATAGCCGGTCATGTCACCTTCCAGTGCAGGACGAATATCGAGCTGGATAGAAGCGGCGATGGTCGGCAGTTTGTGATTCTCTACAACGAAAACTTTCAGTCCGTTGGGGAGGGTAAAGCTTTCTGTTTTCCCCAGCTTTATCTCCGGTGCAGGACCAGCTTTCGGACGAATACTGCGGTCCAGCGTTTGTGCATTTGCAGTAAACGCAAAAGCTATTGTAAGTATAGAAAGAGTGAATTTTTTCATTTTTCAATAAGTTTTTTAAGTGATGAATTACTTTTTCTCCATTGATTTTGGCAGATAATACACCACAAGACGATTGTCTTTGTCAAAGTATTTTTGTGCTACACGCTGCAGATCTTCACGTGTAATGCTCTTATATTTTTCAAGCTCTGTGTTGATCAGATTGGCATTACCCAGAAAAGTGTAGTAGGTAGCAAGGTTTGAAACCACACCTGCTACTCTGCGATTCTGAGATACGAAATCGTTCTCCGCCTGATTTTGGAGCTTTTGGTACTCTTCTTCACTTATCAGATTTTCCTTTACTTTCTCTACCTGGTCAAGCATTGCTTTTTCAAGGTCTTTTGGCTCTACGCCTGCATTTGCAATGGCATACATGATAGCCACACCCGGATCTTCATTAGGAATGGCGAAAGCACCAACCTGCAACGCTTTTTGCTCCTGATCTACGATCGCTTTCTGGAAACGGGAGCTTTTGCCCTGGGAAAGTAGCTGTGTTAATAGCTGCAAAGCATAGTTGTCTTTTGATCCCAGCTCAGGAATGTGATAGCTAACCAATACGGCAGGTAGCTGTACATTGTCGTAAAACGTTACCTTCTTTTCTTCAGTCTGCTGCGGTTCTACTTCTGTAGGCCTTGGGATTGGCTTCGTTCCCTTTGGTATATCGCCGAAGTATTTCGCGATGTAATCCTTTGTCTTTTCAATATCAAAATCGCCACCGATCACTAAAACCGCATTGTTCGGCACATAGAAAGTCTTGTAGAAATCCATGAACTCACTCAGCTTCGCCTGATCAATATATTGCTCTTTACCGATCGGAGTCCAGCGATATGGGTGCTTTGTAAAGGAGTTTTCATAAACCACGCTCAGGATCTGACCATAAGGCGTGTTATCATAGCGCTGCTTTTTTTCTTCTTTCACTACCTTCCGTTGGGTCTCTACGCCAATGGTATCGATCTTTGCATGCAGCATACGCTCGGATTCCATCCACAGAGCCAGCTCCAGTTGATTGGAAGGGAGCACTTCATAATAATAAGTGCGATCCTGAGTGGTATTAGCGTTCAGTTGTCCGCCCGCAGCTTGTACCAGTTTCATATACTCACCACGACCGATGTTTTCACTGCCTTCAAACAAAAGGTGCTCGAAGAAGTGTGCAAAACCGGTACGCTGAGGATCTTCGTTTTTAGAACCTACGTGATACATTACTGATACCGCAACAATAGGAGTAGAGTGATCCTGGTGCAGAATAACATGCAGACCGTTCGGAAGATCATACTCCGTAAATTTGATGTTCACTGCCTGCGCATTTGCTTTTGTGGTAAAAAGAAAGGCGCCGAGCAGCAGTGCGTAGAAAGCTGTTCGCTTCATAGATCAATTTAATTTTTGCGCAAAATTAGGTGTTGCGAGGCTTTTTGTTCTCACAAATATTCACATCCCCCCAAATATCCCCTAAGCATCAGCGATATTTGCAATTCATTTACCACACCAAAGAATCTGATGATCAATACGGCACTTTTTGATATGGATGGCCTCCTGCTCGACACAGAACCGCTCTGGGGAGAATGCATGCTTCGGATAGCACAAAAGCACAATATCCCTATAACGGGAGACCGCTTTAAAGAAACAACCGGGTTGCGAATCTATGAGGTAACGGACTATTGGGCTGTGAAATACCCATGGGAAGGGAAACCACCGCTGGATATAGCCGAAGAAATACTGGATGAGATCATTGCGGCATCGAAGCTAAAAGGCAGTGTGCTAAAAGGAGTGGAGCAGAGCCTGAAGCTACTGAAAAAAGGCGGCCTTAAGATCGGCCTCGCGTCCTCCTCTCCCTACAGAATGATCCACGCTTTAGTAGCGCATTTTGGCATTGAGCACTACTTCGATTGCATCACCTCTGCGGATGAGGTAGAACTTGGCAAGCCCCATCCGGCTGTTTTCCTGCATTGTGCAGCGAGCCTGAACAGCAAACCGATAGAATGCTTAGTGCTGGAAGACTCTGTAAATGGAATGATAGCCGGAAAGGCTGCAAGGATGAAGGTGGTCGTGGTGCCGGATGCCTTACATTTCGACGATCCGCGTTTTGCCCTGGCCGACCTGAAGTTGCAAAGTATGGAAGACTTTGACCTATCGTTGCTTCGGGAAATTTAGTCAAAGCCAGATTGTCTTGCCAGTCAAGAAACAGAAAGTAGGTACCGCAGCTAAGGGAATTTACCGTGAACCAGGCATTAGCTCTGGAAGTATTTATACCATTACTGCAAAACTATTTTTCCTCGTTCCGTTCTGTTTGTTGTCTTTACTGAGTAGAAGTAAATCCCTGCTGGAAGACTTTGAAGATTGATGGTTCCCGTGGCTGACTGCGGTTGAGTAGAAAAGACCTTTTCACCGAAGGTATTACTTATCTCAACAAGCTCTATGGGCAAAGGTGCCTTGATGGTAACAATGCCGGTTGTGGGGTTAGGGAAGATGGAGAAATTGCTTTTCGGGATAACAAGTTCGTTAATTCTATTTGGGAAGCAGACGGTACTATCGTCTAAAAAGCTGTGAACAGTGAAATAATTAACACTGGAGGTGTCAAAAGAAGTTGTTGTACAGACAAGCGTATCTGTAGTAGTTGCGGGTACGACTTCGGTAAAACCAAACGTCTGTGTTCCACAATAAGCGTCACCTGTGCTGTCTGTTCTTACTAAATAGACTTTATGCTCAGAAAAAGCAGTCACAAGCGAAACTCCAGCTACCACAAATCCTTTTGCGGAGGGCTTAACAACATTTCCGTCATCGGTCAACGAGTTTGGCCGTCCAATTGCTTTTGACCATACAATATGAGATTGACCGTCTACCTTCTCAAGTAGAATATACCCTTTATTTGAACCGGGAAGAGGCCCTCCTCCTACCAGGATAAAGGAAGAGTCTCCAGCATACTCGATATTGGTCAGGTCATCTAAACCGGGTCTCTTATACAGCATTGACCATTTAAGATTTCCAGAAGTATCAATTTTTATCAAATAGATATTATAATCAGCTTGTGGAGTGTCCAATACGACGGCAGCCAAAACTAAATCACTAGATAAAGATTGAGCAGTTGCGATCAGTCCCTCCGAAAGATAGGTGCCAAAAGTTTTTCCCCATACGGTATTCCCCAGGCTATCTACTTTTGAAGCGAAAATGTCATTGTTCGACGAACCAGTTATCAGGAAGCTGCCGTCTTCCAGCACATTAATGCATCGCGCTGCAACAGCTGCGGTACTTAAATATTGTTTCCCCCAAAGAAGATTCCCCAAGCTGTCCGTCCTTACCAAACATCCTTTTACTCCTGCCGATAAAGAAACAGTTCCAATAATGACAAATCCTCCGTCTAATGTTTGTCGCACCACTCCTTTCCATTCATTTTCCGCCCCACCGTATTGCTTTTGCCATAGGATTTTTCCAGTGTCGTCAATCTTCATTAGAAAAAAATCTGTGTTACTATCTGGCGTAAAGCTGGCCGTCATTCCTGCTATTACATATCCTCCACTAGCCAAAGGAAGAACAGATGTGCACCAATCGAAATAATTTCCTCCATAGGCTTTCATCCATTGAGGTGAACCTGCACTGTCAGTTTTTATCAGGTAAAAATCATCTTGCAGATCATTAGCAGCTATTAAATAACCACTATCATGAGATATACAAAAATCAGTGGCAGTAATTGAGCGAGATGAACCATATATTTTTTGAAACACAGGTTGCGAGAAAACAGTGTTACAAAGAAAGAGAAAGCATAAAGAAAATAATAGTCTCATACAAGAGTTTTAATAAAGGTAAAAACTAAATAACTGTCCGCTTTATTAGCTTGAGATACTTTCCATGCGCCTTCAACGAGACCAGTGTCTCCATAATGTTTACCAAATATGAAGTTGTGGGGTTTTATCAAATTATACCCCTCCCAGTTTAAGTCTTAGCGCAGCTTGACTTAAATTATGATAATAAAGAGCAGATCTGTGACCGGCAATAGAGAACAGGGGTCATACGAGTGGTTCCAGCGGCACTATACGTGTTCCTTGGCCCTAGCAAATAACAGTAGCCGTACACAATACATTTGGTGGTGATGCAAACCTCCTGGTCAGGAGACCAGCTTTTTATGGGTGTTGATTGAAGTCAAGCTGCGCTAAGACTTCAACCAGTATGGGGGCCTTCTCGCAATGCTCCCGACCGGCAGTCATCTGCTTTTTTTGGATGTACAAATGCAAGCCACAAACCCGACATCGAAAACTAATTTCTCGACATCGAAAAGTGACAACCCGATATCGAAAACTCATTTTTCGACACCGGAAAGCGACAACCCGACATCGAAAACTCACTTCTCGACATCGAAATAGGCAACCGCTGTTCCGGCAGGGCATCCGGAATTGGAGATAAAACTCCTTTTCTGAAGGGTATCAGGGGCTCATAAGCCCGCGATGGTCTTATGTAGCAAAAAGTGAAGCTATTTCCCTTCTGGTTTAGCCGCGACACAAATACATTTTGGCGGCGATGCAAACCTCCCGGTTAGCTATATAAAATAAATCCTTGCAAGTATTATTTGAAATTTGGGAATATTTATACATTAGCGTCTATAATCCAGTTGCTGAAATGAACGCCGATTTAAAAATAGGCACTAACGTGTTTCCCCACTACGTAAAGATGGACGTGTTCCGCAACGTAGATGCGTTGCTGCATTCTTCTTTGAAAGAAACCGTACTTGATGGATTCGTCCATATTCAGCACAAATTCAAGCTACGTATCCATGCCTGGATTGTAATGCCCGGCACGATAAAACTTATTGTAAGCTGCGACAATGAAACGGTAGCGATGGAGGAAGTAGTGGACAATTTCATGAACTATACAGACAAAAAGTTGCTTCAGAATATCGGTAATTTGAAGAATGAAATCAAACGAACCTGGCTGCTGAACGTTTTTGAAACCAATCGAAGAAATCAGCGCTTGATGTTCTGGCATCACAGGTACACCCTTGAGGCATTGAATGGCGACGAGCAATTTACCTCCCGTCTTCAGGACATGCACGAGTCTCCTGTTGTCTCTGGAATTGTGTGGGACGCTCGAAATTTCATGTACAGCAGTGCCATTGACTATATTGAGGATGAACCTGGATTGCTTCCGCTTGTGAAGCTTAAAGTACAGGACGACTTGTTTTTCTGATGCCCGTTATTTCTTCTTTTTCCCGAAGTCAAATATCTGAATGAGCGGTGGCGGATCTTCGGAATATCCCTTTATGGAGCGGTTAAATGTATCAACAGATCTTGAGGTATTCCGATAAGTAACAGTATCGGTAAACGTTTTGTTCGACCGCATGTTTTTTATGGTTGCGGAAAATTGACTGATCGATTTCCCAAGGTCATTCAAATCATCACTGAGCTTTGTTTTTTCGACCGCTTTCCCTGATTTTGTCTCAATATTTTGAATCTTCTTATCAATATTATCTCCGTTGCCGGCTAGCGTCTCCGTTTTATTCTCCATACTAGTGATGCTCTGATTGAAATCGCCGACTTTTTGAATAGCATTTCCTGAAGTACGAGTTGTGTTTTCGGTCACTCTATAAAATCGTTTAATGCCTTGCTGAGTCTGATGTCCTAAGCCTCCAATAATTA
>DATJDP010000050.1:0-4076 GCA_035497355.1 Flavipsychrobacter sp. | reverse complement strand
CAAAACTATGCCTTCGAAACGTTGAAAACCTTGTGAAAACGGAGAAGTGATAACGCAAATGTTTGTGATAATTATGATTTGGTGCTTCTCGGTTACATCACGAAATCTCTGTTGCATTTATTTTCATTAATGGACGTACCTGAGGCATATCAATTAATAATCTCTCCTTTATTGTTTGCAAGCTTTTCCTTCCATTTTTCAACTTCCTGCGGTGTTAGTCTCGCCCAGTCTGTTACTTCTCCAACAATCTTCAGCGGCGCATCGCTGCGGTAAGAACGTGTCGGATTGCCCGGAAACTTTTTATCGGTAACATTCGGGTCGTTTTCAAAGCTGCCTGTCGGCTCTACGATATAAACACGTTCAGGCCCCTCGCCTTTCGCTAATGCTGCGGCAAGTCCCGCACCATTGACCAGGGCGGTAAAATAGATATGATTCATTATGAGTTCCGTCTTGTAGTTAGAGACGCCTCCCGGGTTGAGCAAGTCGCCAATCTGCAGATCTGCTCTTGTACCGTGATAAAAGGGTCCCTTGTCGAAAGGTATGTGCTTGCTGGAAATGGCTGATTCCTTATTTTTCTTTGCGTTGTCAGTGTCGCCCATTTCTTCATAGCACCTGGCAATATTGGTGTATATAGAGGACAGTGCACCATTAACGGAGTCGTCATTGATACTTAGTGCCAGTTGCAATGTCTTTTGAAGCCAGCTCAACTTGTCTTCCGTAGTTTTCTGATGTCGCGCTACATAAAAGGCAGCCGTGTACCTTTCAAAGTCGTTTGTCGCTTCATTCCATGCCTGCACAAATAGTCTGCCTGCATCTTCAGGTTTGCCTTTCTCTTCCATGTCCATCCCCTGAATGCATAGTTTAACCACATGGTTGTTCGGGTTGAATTCCATTTACAGTTTGTTTTCTAGTATTAATTTTCCTGACTACTTATTGCCCAGTGGTTCGGCAAGTCCAACGAGGATGCCTTCGGCTCCACGAATGTAGCAGAGGCGATAGGAATGCTCATATTGAACCACTTCGCCAACCAGTTCAGCTCCGTGCTTCGTGAGCCTCGACACCAGTTCATCGATGTCCTCAACCGCAAACATGACGCGCAAGTAACCAAGAGCGTTCACCGGGGCATTGCGATGGTCTGAAACAACGGGTGGGTGGATAAATCGTGAGAGCTCTAACTTGCTGTGCCCATCAGGCGTCACCATCATGGCAATTTCTACTTGCTGAGATTCCAGGCCGGTAACACGGCCTGCCCATTCTCCTTCTATTGTTGCGCGTCCCTCCAGCTTGAGACCTATCTCTGTAAAGAATGCAATAGCCGCATCTAGGGATTCTACAACGATGCCGACATTGTCCATTCGTAGCAATTTGCCTTCTGCCATGGTATTATTATGTTTCGAATTAGAAATCTTAAAAACTTTCGTCAATTAAATTTCCGGTCCATGGGGTCATTCCGTTATGCCGGTCAATCCTATTGCCGAAGAGCTGCCAGTGTGCTTTAAAAAGTCAGCCTTCAGATGTTCCCATTCCGATTTTAAAATACTATAACAAACGGTGTTTCTCCTGAATGCATCGGACATTTTTGTATGACTTCTAAGAACACCTTCGTATTGACCACCTATTTTTTCTATCGCCGTTCTTGAAGCAATGTTCCTTTCGTCCGTTTTGAATTCAACCCTTTCTGCTCCCAGAAAGCCAAAGGCATATTCCAGCATTAAATACTTACAGTTCCGGTTCAATCCCGTTCTTTGAAACTCCGTTCCATACCATGTAGCCCCGATTTCGAGCCTGTCGTCAGGATCTGATATGTTTAAAAAACTGGAACTTCCCGCGTAGGCATCTTTTGTTTTGTCGAAAACCACAAATGTGTATCGATTCCTATTGTTTCTGTTTGCAATTGCCTTGTCGATGTAGTCTTGCAGCAATTCTCTGGTATAAATGGGCTTCGGTGAGAACTGAAGTAAATCTTTGTCTTTTGTGGCGATTCCCAAAAGATGATCCGTATCAGTTTTTAAGATTGGTCTTAATAGTGCAAAATCATTTTCAAGCACTATTTCTTTGTCGAACGGGAAATTCATTATCTGGTGTTTTGCTGCAAATGTGATCATCGGTTTACTGCTTCATTCAAAACTTTGACTGCCATATTCCAACGATAAAGACCTGCACTCACTGCCGCGCAAACCATTAATTCAAACGCAGCTTTATCACTCCCTGCTTTCTTTATAACATCCATTACCAAATCATCTGTCACTTTGTAAGAGGCTTCGCCTATTAGTAAAGCCATTTGGTCGTAAGGTTCCTCTATTGATGGGCCACCAATGGCTCGCTGGGCTATGGCTTGCCTAAGTGAAGGACTTGAGACTCCCTGTCCTTCAAATATTCGTTGTCGCAATGTTTCTGCCATTGAGCGATGGTCCGCACGTTTTGTCAAATCTGTTTTCCCGAATACATACCCTTTTGTAAGCATTCTTTTAGACGCTTTCTTCAAATCAGCTTTTGTCAATAATGCAAAATTAAAAGCGTTGGCGCATCTGGCAGTTATATTGAAAAGTGAGGAAACTGCAATTGCATCTTCAATTTCTTCGTCACTAATGCCTTTCCCTTTTATAGTCTGCACATCCATTACGCTTATTTTTTCAGGATATAGCGTCAGTTTTTCCAGGAAAGGAAGTATGACCTGTAATTTTGGAGATGCCACAGGCTTCTCTGCAAGAATGTCATTAGTCTTCGCATCACCTAATTCAATAGAAGCAATGGCGCCATGTGCCTCAACACAAAATGGACAAGCATTCCATTTCGCAGTCATAGCAGCCATCATCTCGCGTTCGCCTACTGTCCAGTTGCTTTTACCTCTCATCGTAGCATGGGTCCATGCTGCCATCGGAGCACCATAAAAGTCTTTATGGTACATGACTATTCTGGCTGCATCGGGAAGTCTCATGCCTGAAACCATCGAAATAAAACGAATTAACATCTGATTTAAAATACTTTCTCCCTTTTCAACCTGATGAATGCGCATTTGACTTCAATTTTTAAGTGTGTATGGCTTCCTGCTATTAAAAGTTAGTTGCTGTTCGATCCTTCTAATAATGGCCTCGGATCAAATACTACCTTTAGCTTCCTGATTTTGCCATCCACAACATGATACCAGCCGCAAGTGAATATTGTAGCCTTTCCGCTCATGTCAATGTTGTACAATATGCATGCTTCATTCTCATTTTCGAATGCTTGCAGAATATCGTACTTAAACTTCATCTTCTTCATATCGCTCATGTACGATTCCGCACCATTCCTCTTCCCCATCACGCCATCAAACTCCATAGAAACATCCAGGCATGCTCCCGCCTTTTCAAAATCTTCATCATTCAGTGCTTTAATAAAAGTGAGCACTACTTCTTTAGCAGATTGTTCCATTTTGTATAGATTTTAATTGGTTTTCTATCGTTAGAGTTTTATTCCCTGAATCAGGATGGATGTCTTTATAGACTGCTCTTTCAGATGTAAAAACCTTTTTCGTTCTTCGTCTTGTTTAAAGTTGTCAAAATCTTCCTGCGTTTCAAATTCTACAAGATGAATCTCGTAAGGTCTGTCAATATGATTTTCTATAAATGCATCCTCCGTCGGTCTAAGCCGTAGTAATAGCCTTCCGTTATACTTTGCAATTGTTGGAATAGCTATGCTCTCAAATTCGTCAAAGACTTGCTCTTGTCCCTCAACAATGTAGACCAATTGAGTTATGAAAATCATATGTGCGAATTAGTATTAACGACGCATTGCCAACCTTGTCTTATTTGTCGGCTCAAAAGAACAGGTCTCGGTCCAGTAAAGAAAACACTACTATCGCGCCACTATGTAACTCAGTTCCGTTACACCGCAAGCAAATTGATGGGTCGTAAGCAGGTTTAGCTTCGTTTGGTGTTCCAAACCTGTAAACAGGGGGATGCCGTGACCAAGAATGACGGGGTTAACAAAGAGCCAGTAGCCATCTATCAGGTTTTGCTCAATGAGTGCATGGGTAGCTGTCGGACTACCGAAAAGCAGGATTTCGCTACCGGGCTGCTGTTTTATTTCATTTAATC
>DATJDP010000049.1:0-10544 GCA_035497355.1 Flavipsychrobacter sp. | reverse complement strand
CCCGAAGAGACAACGGGATATCCCGAAGCCATTTTGGGATATCAACCTGAGACAACAAGACATCCCAAAATGATAAAAGGATATCCCGAAGAGACGCCGGGATATCCCGAAACCATTTCGGGATATCCCAAAACCATTTCGGGACATCCCAAAGAGACAACTGTACATCCCGAAGAGACGCCGGGATAGTGGATACCACTAGCATGAATGCTATTTGTATTGACTTTAGCCTTATCTGTCTCAACGACATCGAAAACCAGTGTTCCTTTTTTACGTGCCTTGAAGATGATATTCAACTTTTTGATCTTTTGGGAGGGTGCTTAAGTGTGGCATTTCTCCATTTCGGTATTCTTTATACAGACGAACAATGTCTTCCATCGTATCTCCAATAAATGGACCGTGTGAAACAACAGGCACGTTATGTGGCTGTGCTGCATATAAAACAAAGCGGGTATCGTCTGTCAAAGAGTAGAATTGAACTTCCGTTTCAGCCGCTTCTTTTGGCTTATCCAGCCATCCTGCCTGTCCTGTCTCAATTGTCTTATCTCCAATACTGACAGCACCGTTTAGCACATAAATCAATCCGCTTTGACTGAAGGGCAACTCCTGACGGACAGTTTGCTTTTCGTGCATTCTGATATCCACCAAAGTAAGGGGTGTATAATTTTGAACGGGCGACGTCAGCCCATTGCTGCTTCCGCTATATACCCTTATCTCATAGTTTTCGTTTTTAATAGTCGGTACGTCCTCTAAAAGAACCCTTTGCCAGAACGGCTTTATCCATCTTCTCTCCGGTGATAGTGCTAGCCATACTTGCAGAATATGGAGGTTTTGTTCTGACGTAATCTCTTCGGTATGGATAATACCTTTCCCCGCTGTCATTAATTCAAAGCTGCCTGTTTCCCAATCCTTTTCGTTGCCTTGTAAAACGAGGGTCAACGTTTCGAAACCCGCATGCGGATGTGCACCTCCTACTGGTTCATCACCGGGAAGATTCAACTTATCGTCCATAAATACGATAAAGGGATCCGATTCCTGGTAAGGAACATTTTCGAGAACGGCCGAAGCACTATGACCTGTTCCAAGAAATCCCTGATGCCAGCCGCTTTGAGTGATTTTGGTTATTTTTCTCTGTATCATTTTCATTATTTTCTGGTTGTAAATATTCGTTGTTTTAACTCAGGAAAACGGATGAAGGCCGTGATCCATACTGCCATCTGAAAGGTTACAGCCATGGCTATCGATTGCTGATGTTCCAGATGCGTAACGATGGCACCACCTAAATAGGCAGCCAATGCTAACGTACCAATTATTCCTGTTTTGGGAATGATGAATAATATCAATGAGATAACTTCAATGATCCCAATGAATTGAAACGTTGTCGGGTCTATTCCAAATGCGGACGCCTGAGCAATTGCAGCTTCGTTTCGTGTGAGTTTTAAAAGGGCGCTCATAATAAACATGGCTGCTAAAATGATCGTTAATGTCCATCCTGCGATTTTAAATGCTTTCTGTGTCACAATCTTTACTTTTTTTATTTCAGACACAAATGTCAGCACCAATGCTATACCTTTGTTATCTGTTACAAAAAGGATAGTACTTACAAAAAGGATAGTATTATGGGAAAACACACAATAGAGAGCTGTGCAAAGTCAAAGATGGCCATCAGAGACACGCTGGATGTAGTAGGTGGCAAATGGAAGCTGGTTTTGATTTCGGTATTAAGAAGTGGCAAGAAGGGCTTTAATGAATTGTCCAGAGAGGCGGGTATTTCTCCCCGGATCTTGTCTAAGGAATTGCAGGAAATGGAAATGAACGAATTGGTTCGCCGCGAAGTTTGCAATACCAAACCTATAACGGTACAATATGAATTGACGGAATATAGCCAAACATTAAATGAGGTCTTGTCGGCTATGGAAAAGTGGGGACATCGTCATCGGCAGAAAATCGTGGAGCAAAATTAATTGTGGGGATTATTGGGAATTGCTCTATGTAGCACGGGAATCTTCGCTTAAATCGTCGGATTAGTGGTTTATGCTTTAAGAAACGGAATAGTAGAATAGTCGCTAACTCCCATTCAAACGCTGTTTACTACCGTCCATCAACCAAAATAATGGCCCTATTAAAAAACAAAGCGATCACCTGAAAAAGGACATCGTAATATTGCGATGGAATGGGAATCACGAAAACAGAACTGTTTACCAAAAATCAGAATGAAGTAGCTGGCATGGCTAAAGCTATTGCACACCCGGCACGTATCGCCATTCTGCAGCATCTGCTCAGGATAAACGCATGCATATGCAATGATCTGGTGGAAGAACTGGGGCTCGCTCAGGCTACCATATCGCAGCACCTGAAAGAACTAAAGTCTGCGGGGCTGATTCAGGGAAACATAGAGGGTACTTCAGTGTGTTACTGCCTTAACCCTACTGTATGGAACAAGTATCGGGAAACATTTGGCGGGTTCTTTAAAGAGCTTGACAAGACAAACTGTTGCTAGCTATTTTTTTATCTTCTTTCATCGCAATATTGCAATTAACATTGAAAAACAAATACCAAAATGCAAACTGAACAAGAGCTGAAAGAGCTCGTAAAGCAAAAATACAGCGAGATAGCACTGCAGGACAAGGACACAAATGCTGCCTCCTGCTGTGGAGCAAACAGTTGCTGCTCCACCGAAGTTTACAACATCATGAGTGAAGACTATACGAAGCTGGAGGGCTATAATGCAGATGCAGACCTGGGGTTAGGCTGCGGGTTGCCTACCGAGTTCGCTCGTATTAAGCCGGGTGATGTGGTGATAGATCTGGGAAGCGGTGCGGGTAACGATTGCTTTATTGCACGTGCGCAGACGGGCGAAAAGGGCAAGGTGATCGGGATCGATTTCACGGAGGCGATGATCCACAAAGCTCGCACTAATGCTGAAAAGCTTGGCTTCCACAACGTCGAGTTCAGGCAGGGCGATATTGAGCAGATGCCAGTGAGTGCAGGAATAGCAGATGTGGTGGTAAGCAACTGTGTGCTGAACCTTGTTCCTAACAAGCGCAATGTAGTAAAGGAGATCTTCCGCGTTTTAAAGGCCAATGGACATTTTTCCATATCCGACATTGTATTGGTGGGAATGCTGCCCGAAAACCTTCAGAGCGCTGCGGAAATGTATGCCGGCTGTGTTAGCGGTGCAATCCAGAAAGATGAATATCTGCAAATAATAGAGGATGCCGGATTTGAGCATATAACCATACAAAAAGAGAAGGCCATTTTTATACCAGACGATATACTAAGTCAATATATGAGCAAGGAAGAAATAGAGCAATTTAGAAGCGGTGAGACAGGAATCTATAGCATTACAGTGTACGGCCGCAAACCTAATTGCTGCACGGCGGGAAGCGGGTGCTGTTAGAAAATAGAAGAAACCACAAGGGCGCTGCAAGACTGTTGAGTCCAGCGTCCTTATCCTCTGTGGAATTCCCCGTGTCGGCACTAATGAAATTGCCAGACAAATATTCCAAGCATGCTCAATTTCAATAATAACATCTGGAGGTCCTTTGATAGTGCTACAACGTCAGATAAAGCTGACCTTTACGAATATACTGCTACTCCTTCCTCTATCGTCCTACATAGTAGAGCTAACGATCTTTTTAATTATCGTGTTCCTTAGTGCCTATAAATTCAATTGATCACAGACGAACAATTTGCGCTCGTTCACAGGTATAAACCCTTACTTTCTTGTATAACAACCGGTCTTTAACCATAACTTGATCTTTAATGCGTTCATCTATATTGCTGCTTCTGCTGGGAATGGTAATAAGCCAGCCATCCTTTGCGGGTAAAAAATTAAGAGTTCTGTTTATCGGAAACAGTTATACTTATGTAAACAATCTCCCTCAGATCACGGCTGACATTGCTGCATCTATGGGAGATACTCTGGCTTTTGATAGCTATACGGTCGGAGGCTATACGTTTCGTGATCATTGTATTGATCCGCTTAGTGCACAAAAGATAAAGTCGGCGCAATGGGACTATGTAATACTACAAGAACAAAGCATGCTTCCTTCTCAGCCCCGTAACAGCTTTTTCAGCGATTCGTACTATTGGGCTGCACAGCTAGACACCATGATAGCCGCAAATGACCCTTGCAGCAGAGTGTTGTTTTATATGACATGGGGTTACAAAAACGGAGATCCTAATACCTGCGCTAACTATCCGTCATGGCCTTATGTATGCACCTACGAGGGGATGGATAGCCTGACAAATCTAAGGTATAGAACCTATGCAGATACTGCACTACTTGCAGGCATGGGGTATGTCATTTCTGGTATTGGCTTCCCGCCTATCAGACCCGCCATTGTATCTCCGGTTGGCGCGGTGCGGCATTATATCAGGCATCATTATCCTGCCATTGAACTATACCAGCCGGACGATAGTCATCCTACGCCGGCAGGCTCTTATGCTGGTGCTTGTACTTTCTATGTGGCTCTGTTCCATAAAAATCCTACTCTTATAGCCTACAACTATGTACTTAACGCAATTGACGCAGCAAACATAAAGACTGCAGCCAAACTGGTGGCTTATGATAGTACGAGCAGTTGGCATACAGGAAACGATCTTCGTGCTCAATTTACGGTGAGCGTAGCTACCGGTAATAACGTATCGTTCATTAATACATCAACATCTGCCACCAGCTATATCTGGGATTTTGGAGATGGCACTTCATCTGTTGCCCCCAATCCGGTGCATACCTACACAAATAGTGGCGTTTATATGACAAAGCTAACTGCCTTCGACGCTTTCTGTAGCGACACAACATTTGCAATGGTCAATACCTCCGCTACTAGTATAGAAACTCTGAATGCAGCTTCTATCGATTTTATTCTTTCACCTAACCCTGCAACCAATATATTGAACATACATTGCTCAAAATTATCCCCTGGCTCTTATCAGGTATGTATCACTAATGCGCTAGGCCAAAGCATTTATCTTAAGGAATGTTTTTCTGCTGATCAACAAATCGACATCTCCAGCTTTAAGAACGGCGTGTATTTCATCGGCATTAAAACCAGTGATGACTTTACCGGAAGATATAAAATACTGAAGGAGTAATCAATCTTCGACTGTCGTCAGAATAGTGGCTGAGTATTCTGCTGAGGTCATGATAATATAACCGAAAACGACAAGCTCTATAGAAGAAAAAAACATAGATGACAAAGCAGCCGCAGAAGGAGGTTTCAAGCTACACTGACAGATATTCGGCTTTCCCGGCTAAACCCCAATGAACGGCTAAAATAGCTACCTTGTAATATAATTTTTCCAGTTCCTTCATCTGGCTATGGAAATAGATTAAGGAGAAGGCTTTGTCAGTCTGTTTGTCCGAAAACGAATTGTTATTTAAACTAAATCAAAAATTACAATGAAACCATACGTCACGCTTTCAGAAACCATGAACGACCTGCGGAAGGAAGGGTACACAGAAGACTTCAACTTGCAACAAAACTGTCTGGAATGCAGAAACGGACAATTTAAGGTGTTTGCCGATGAGTTCAGGATAGATAAGTTTTATCGTTTTGAGGGTGATAGTAATCCGTCTGACGCCGCAATACTCTATGCGATCTCTTCGGATAAGCATGATCTGAAAGGGGTTCTCGTAAATGCCTATGGGATATATAGCGAAACAGTCACAGACGAGATGCTGCAAAAGCTTGATGTCCGGAAGTGAACCATAATTGCTGCAGCGATTTTGTCTGGAATAAACTTCCTCTTAGCGTTTTGCCCACTATTTGTATTATAGTTAATTTTAGTAATAACGGAGATGCCTCTAATCCGGTCCAGCGTTTTTCATGAGTCGGATATCTGAGGAACTATTCAAATTAAAGGAGTTTCATGGAAGCACAGCATAAAAAGTCACCTAACGAGCCATTACGTATACTAGTTTTCTCAGCCTCTCTCAGGAAGGATTCCTGGAATACAAAGCTGGCCCGGCTGGCTGCCGGAATTATAGAGAAAAATGGCCATACGGCAGACGTCGCCAACATGAGCGAGTTCGATTGCCCTTCTTTCAATCAGGATCTAGAAACTAATGACTTTCATCCAGCCGGAGCGGTAGCGCTGAGGGAGCGCATACTTGCAAACGACGCTTTCATTATTTCCACTCCTGAGTATAATGGTTCAATGCCCGGACTACTGAAAAACGCCATAGATTGGGTATCCAGATTCAGGCCACAGCCATTTAATGAAAAACACGCTTTGCTTATGTCTGCCTCGCCCTCTATGGGCGGCGGAAATCACGGGCTCTGGTCCCTACGCGTGCCGCTGGAAAAGCTCGGATCCAATCTCTACCCCGCCATGTTTTCATTAGCTACGGCACACAAAGCCTTTACAACTGATGATGCTATAGCGGACGCTACTTTGGAACAACGTTTTGAGGATAACCTCGTATCTTTTCTGAATCTGGTGGAAGCCGCAAAACATTATCCATGTATGAAGAAGTCGTGGGTAGAGTTTTTAGGCGAGCAGCCCGACCCCGTTACAGAACGAGTGGAATAACGCCCGGAAATAATATATCTATCAGCACACTTTGCAGCCCCAACCGGTTATGTACGAATTATTTTTCAAAAAATTTCGCGAGCGCGTCCCTTTATCCGAAGAGGCAGAGGCTGTTATTAAACAGTACCTCGCCCCTAAGAAGATACGCAAAAAGCAATACCTTCTTCAGGAAGGAGATGTATGCAGAATGTTTGCCTTTGTAGAAAAGGGTGCCCTCAGGGAATACTCCATTGACGAACAGGGAAATGAACGCATCATACAATTTGCAGTAGAGGGGTGGACTATTTCTGACCTCTACAGCTTTCTTACAGCAGAGCCGGCAGTGTACAACATTGAGGCGCTCGAAGATTCAGAGCTTGTACTGATCAATAAGTCTGCTCATGAGGAATTGCTCACCGTGCTGCCCCAATACGAAACATATATCCGCCTCCAGATAACAGGTGCCTACCTTGCAATGCAAAGACGACTTACGTCCATCATCAGCGCAACTACAGAAGAGCGCTATGCTCACTTCTCTTCATTATATCCCGAAATCGTGCAGCGGGTGCCCCAGCATATGATCGCATCCTACATGGGGCTCAAGCCTGAAACGCTGAGCCGTGCGCGTAAGCGGTTATCAGAGAAAAAATAGTTACTGTCATGTCATTGACTTAAGTCAATGGTATTTCTTGTCTTTCGTCAATGGAGCGAGGCTGCCATCGGGCGTAGCTTTGCAATATAAAAAAAGACGAAATGCAAACAAGACAAACAGTAGCGATAATAGGAGCGACAGGCAATATGGGTTCTGCCATTTCAAAATCACTTTCAAAAGGAAATTACAGATTGCTGCTTAAAGGCAACGATCAACAAAAACTTAATGCGCTGGTTGATGAGATCAAATCAGGAAATGAACTGGCTCAGGTAGAGGCAATGGCTTGCCCGAAGGAGGCTGGATGGGAAGCAGACATCATTATATTGGCGGTCCCTTTCAGTGCAGAAAAGGAAATTGTGGCGAAGATTAAGGATGTAGCCAACCAAAAGATAATTATCAGCATTGCTAATCCTTTAAACGATACGTTCGACGGAATGGTGACGCCGGCAAATACCAGCGCTGCAGAAGAACTGCAAAAGCTGCTGCCGAATTCGAAAGTTGTTAAAGCGTTTAATACCACATTCGCTGCCGACTTTGCCACGCCGATAATTGATGACAAACAAGCGGATGCGTTTATTGCCGGTGATGATAGCGACGCTGTGGAAATAGTGAACGAAATGGTGGCTACAGCGGGCTTTAATCCCATATTGGCAGGCAATCTGGAGGTAAGCAGAACACTGGAAAACATGCAACTGCTGCTGATCCGGCTGGGAATGAAGTACAATTACAACTGGCTGGCAGGGTGGAAAATATTACACAACTAAATCATTCAACAACATAAAAAATCAACGACTATGAAAAAGATAATATTAATTCTTTCGGCTTTCCTGGTAATAGCATCTTCAGCGGTTCAGGCAGCCAACTGGACAAACGATAAGGCGCATTCGCAGCTAATGTTTACGGTAAAGCATCTGGGTATATCGGATGTGTCGGGAACGTTCAATGACTTTGACGTCAATATCTCAGCGGACAAGGCTGACTTCAGCGATGCAGTGTTTGAGCTGACAGTGAGCACAGCTTCCATTGACACACGCGTAGAGGCAAGGAATAAGCATCTGAAAAGCGCCGATTTCTTCAACGTGGAGCAACACCCTACCATGTATTTTAAAAGCACATCGGTAAAGAAGACCGGTAAGAATAGCTACCGTCTCACAGGCAATCTTACGCTCCATGGGGTAACCAGGACAGTAGCCATGAATCTTACATACCGCGGTACAGTGGAAAATGCGCAAAGCAAAAAGCCAACAGCAGGTTTTCAATTAACAGGTGTGCTCAAACGCTCAGATTTTGAGGTAGGAAACGGGTTCCCACCGCCTATGATTAGCGACGAAGTTCATATTAAAGCCGATGGTGAGTTTCTGCCGCAATAGCAAGGACTGAACATTGGACAATCATTATTCACTTAAAAATTAAAAGTTATGAGACAGTTAGAAAGTAAAGTAGCAATTATTACAGGTGCGGGTTCAGGTATAGGAAAGGCGACGGCTCTATTATTTGCCGGAGAAGGTGCTAAAGTGGTTGTATCTGATATCAACGAAGAACATGGGCAAGCAGTGGTTGACGAGATAAAGGCTGCTGGGGGTAAAGCTCTGTTTGTAAAGGCAGATTCTTCCAAACCAGAAGACCATGAACTACTGGTAAAGCAGACAGTTGAGCAATTCGGCACATTGGATATAGCAGTCAACAATGCCGGTATCGGAGGCCCTTTAGGACTGACAGGCGAGTATCCGATAGACGGATGGAAGAAGGTAATTGACATTAACCTCTCAGGCGTATTCTACGGATTGCACTATCAGTTACCTGCCATGAAGGCCGGCGGTAGTATTGTCAATATCGCATCTATCCTGGGGGCAGCGGGTACGAAGTTCTCCCCTGCCTATGTCGCAGCTAAGCACGGCGTTGTAGGCCTTACAAAGGCTTCAGCACTTGAATATGCAGAGAAGGGAATTCGTATTAATGCTGTAGGTCCGGGCTACATCAAGACCCCACTGGTTGTCAACACACTCGATGAAAATGCATTGAATTCATTAGTAGGTCTCCACCCCATAGGACGGCTGGGTGAGTCCACAGAGATCGCTGAATTGATTCTCTGGCTGGCTTCCCCTAAGGCATCCTTTGTTACGGGCGCTTACTATCCTGCAGATGGCGGCTACCTGGCACAATAAAGAAACTATTGCGCGATGAGATGGATCGAATGGCGTTGTGAGACTGACCATAACGACGTGTGAACCTTGTACATCGCGCAATTTTCTAATCTGATCTATTTTAAAACCGAATCAACTAAGGAATCTAAATGAAAAACTTATTCAACGCAGGCTATACAGACAATAAGATCAGTCTGGGCCTTTTGTTATTACGAACCGGAATTGGAGCAATGATGCTCGTGCACGGTCTCCCTAAGTTAGAAAGCCTACTTTTCAGCGATAACGTTGCGTTTTCAGAGGTGCTTGGCATGAACGCGACTATATCGCTCAGCCTTGCAGTGTTTGCAGAAGTGATCTGTTCCGCGCTGCTGATAGCGGGTCTGGGTACGCGACTGGCAACAGTACCACTGATCATAACGATGCTGGTAGCAGTATTTCACATCCATGGGAATGACCCTTTCGCTAAACAGGAAATGGCCCTTCACTTTTTGCTTGCCTATCTTGTATTACTTGTTGCGGGGCCGGGTAGGTATTCTGCAGACCACTTGATCAGCAGTCGCCTTACTGTCCAAAGGGCACTGGCATATTCATAATATTAATCTCTTTACTATGCAAAGGAAAGATTTCATAAAAACAGCAATTATGGGGGCAGCAGGGATAGCAACTTTGAGCGCTTTCAACAAGCTTACTGAAGGCCTTGAGCGAAGGGAAGGTTTGATGCCCGTGCTGTTTATCGGACATGGCTCTCCTATGAACGGTATCGAGGACAATCAATTTAGCAGACGGTGGAAGAAAATGGCTGAAGAAGTTCCGGTACCTGCAGCCGTTCTGGTGGTCTCAGCACACTGGTTCACCAAAGGGACAAAAATCACAGCCATGGATTTACCTAAGACCATTCACGACTTCGGAGGATTTCCGAAGCAGTTGTTCGACGTAGAATATCACGCACCCGGGCATCCTGTGCTGGCCAAAGAGACCGCTGCCCTTTTGCATTCCACCCATGTGGAACTCGACCACGACTGGGGGCTGGACCATGGCGCATGGACCATTATAAGACACATGTACCCGAAAGCCGACATCCCGGTGTTGCAACTAAGTATTGATTATACCAAGGGTCCACAATACCATTATGACCTTGCGAAGGAATTGTATTCCCTGCGGCAGAAAGGTGTGTTGATAATCGGCAGCGGCAACATGGTGCACAATCTCGGTATGGTGGCCTGGGATAA
>DATJDP010000048.1:0-5925 GCA_035497355.1 Flavipsychrobacter sp. | reverse complement strand
ATCTCACTACGACACATTTCGGAATACTTTATTGCGCCATAATTCACAAGTGCTCTTGGATATAGATCAGCGTTTGCTGGAGGATATAGGCAGCGTAGATGAATTGAAGCAAAAACTGGAAGCAATAAGCTTGTAAAACTCAAAAGGTTCGGTTAGCGAATATTCACTTCCAGCAGCTTTTGCCCTTCCAGAAAACCTTCCAGTTTGTCGTAAACATTTACCGGGCCGACGCCTGCAGGTGTACCCGTGAAGATCAGATCTCCAATATTAAGCGTGAAGAATTGAGAGGTATATTGGATAATCTTGTTGATTGAGAAAATCATGTCACCGGTATGTCCTTTTTGAACGGTCTGTTCATTCAGCTTAAGCTCGAAATGCAGATCATTGAGTTTCATCGATTCATTGATCGGTACAAATTCCCCTACCGCCGCAGATGAGTCGAAGGCCTTAGCGATTTCCCATGGCAACCCTTTTTCTTTTTGTTTTTGCTGCAGGTCTCTGGCTGTGAAGTCGAGGCCTACGCTTATTTCATTGTAATATTTTCGGGCAAATTTTTCCTGTATATACTTACCGTTTTTACTGATCTTCACCACCAGTTCGCACTCATAGTGCAGATCGTCTGTAAACTCGGGATAATATAGATGTTTGTCCGGCATTAGCAGTGCTGTTTTCGGCTTCATAAAGATGACAGGATCGGAAGGAACGTCGTTATTTAGTTCCTTTGCATGTTCCGCATAATTTCGACCAATACAGATTATCTTCATCGTGTTAGCTTTACGTTTTAAAAATGAAAATTGCTATAATACAGCGTCTCTATGTTTTGATGTTTTCATAGGCAAAAAACGTTTCTTCAATGGCTCGTGTAAAAATAAAGTTTCCACAGGTAAATCCCTTGTTTAGCTGCACAATTTCGGTGCGCATTTCGGATATAAATTATGGTAATCATCTTGGCAATGATTCCCTGCTGTCTATTATTCATGAGGCAAGGATGCAATTTTTTGCTCAACGAAATTTTACCGAGCTGGATGCGGGCGGCAATAGTCTGATAATGGCAGATGTGATGATCGCTTATAAAGGAGAAGCTTTTTATGGAGATATGCTTCTGGTTGATATCTATGCTGATGAGATCACTGAAAAGTCTTTCGACCTATTGTATAAGGTCACCACAAGCAGAAATGGGGTCGGGCATTTGATCGCCGAGGCGAAGACCGGAATGGCATGCTTTGACTATAATGAAAGAAAGATCGTGAAGATGAAGGAAGCCCTAAATTCTTGTTTGAAAGGAGTGGAAAATTAGAAAGTTTTGCTTTACCTTTGCGTTCCAATTTTGAACCCCCAGCGTTCAATTTATGGCGAGGTAGCTCAGTTGGTGAGAGCGCAGGATTCATAACCCTGAGGTCTCGGGTTCAAATCCCGATCTCGCTACAAAGCCTGAAACACGACAACATCAAGTGTTTCAGGCTTTTTTTATTCTTGTTAGTCTGCAGTTTGTAATGACAAAAACACAACTATCATTTTCAAATGTTCCTCTGTCAGTTTGACTGCTTGCAGTTTCCTCCTATACTAACGTTTTCATTAATACAACTGATCCGGGTACTCAAAAAGGGGCTAATCGGCTCCGCCAAGGCCATAAACGATGGTTGACTAAGAGTGTGCGCAAGGCCTATATGTATTGGTAATCCATTACAAATCAAGACTATCGTCAGGAGCCAGTCCGAGAAAAATGGTGCCAGACCCGATGTCTATAGGGTTTGTCGTAACTTCCAAGGTCCCCGTCTCCACCGCTATTGGATCTGCTTCTATGTCCATCGGGGAGGAAGCAACTGCCATCGCATCATTTTGTTTCCCTCCGGCATTTTTGTCCCTCTGTAGGACATGCTCTTAATCCCAATGGGAAAATCTTCTTCCCCTGTTGGAGTTACCTTCAGCCCGATTTGAGTTGACTTGACTCCTTTGTTAGCTACTTCTGAGAAGATGGTAGGCGAAAGAAGGTCCATGGTGGTTGTGACAAGGTCCATGGCTTTGGGGATTTGAGGCAATTAATGGTCTCGTGGCCTTTTGTCTTCTGCCTTTTTGCCCTATAGCGGTGCCGCAGGTTCGATGGAAACGACGGATTTCCTCTTAAGGTTACGCTGGTGGAAGTAGGGGATTGGTCAATGCACATTATTGAAGAAAGAAAAAGGGGCTGTACCATCATTTTGATACAGCCCCTTTTCAAAGCAGACAAAGCTTTTACTTCATTGCCTTTATGATCTTTGTCATATTTCTCTTGTATTCGTTTTCAAAAGCAGATCCCTTTGCAAGCTCCATAGACTGTGTTGCAGCAGCAATCGCTTCCTGCTTGTCGCCTTGCTTTTGAGCAATCCTCGCCTTCAGTGCATACATATAATATGCATTAGGGCTTTGAGCCAGCGCTTTGTTCACATATTCCATTGCCTTGTTCAGGTCTTGTCCAGTTTCGAAATAGTAGTTGGCAGCCTGGAAGTAAGGAATGTTTGGCTTATTGATTGCCTTGTCAATCGCTGCATCAAGACGCTCCTGGTTATTTGCCTTTACAGGAATGGTCACTTTCGTCTTTTCCCACATAAGGTCGATGTTGCAGGTGTTGAAAGTGATATTGCTGATATTGATAGTGAACGTCTGAACATTATTATCCAGCTTTTCCGGCTTTACCATCAGGCGTGCTACATCATCACTTTTGTGGTAGCCCATTTGTCCCCAGTTGGTCGTGCCCTTATTCAGGATCACTTCCCATTGGTCCTTTCCGGGAATGGTATAAAGAGCGTATTCGCCTGCCTTTACTTCTGAGTTCCCAATCATTACATCCTCACCAAACTTTACTCTTGTGGCGCTGTTGGCACCTGTGCGCCAAACATCGTTGTAACCAACGACTTCGCCGAATATTTTACGTCCGCGCATAGAAGGGCGGCTGTAGTTGATCTCAATAGAGGAAGTCGAAAAATCCTGAGAGATTTTGGCACCGGGACTCAAAGCCGGTAATTTCAGATCCTGTGCAAACGAGGCAGTAAAGGAAGAAGCTACAAAAAGCAGAGCAAGTGAAATTCTTTTCATGTTTGAAAATTTAAGAATGCACAAGTTACGAGGAAGAAGGTTTTAAAGAAACAATCTGAAGTATTTTCTTTGTGTAATGAATCATGTAGTTAATATCGCTATTCAGGTGCTGCCTCTTGGCATTCCCAAAGTTGAAGCTTATCGTATCGTAGATGCCGCCATCCATTGCATTCAATCTTCAGGTTTAGCCCACAGGGTTTGTCCTTTCGAAACTGTCATAGAAGGGCCTTATTCAGAAGTTATGAAACTGCTGGACGATGTACAACTGGCGTGTAATGCAGCGGGCGCCGAAGAGTTGATCATTAATATGAAGCTGCAGCACAACTTTACTAAAGATGTGAGCATAGATGATAAGATGGAGCAGTATGAATCATAATTGATAATTGTAAATTGATAATTATGAATTCCGGGGGAGGAAGCAAGGATCAAGGATCAAGTATCAAGTATCAAGTATCAAGTATCAAGTAGCAGGTAGAGAGTAGCAGGTAGGAAGTAGAAAGTATCAAGTATCAAGTAGAAAGACTCTACTTTTTCTTTCTTTTCGCGCGTTCATACTGTAGAGGGTAGGGGAGGTCTACATCCAGTTCCGTTGCAGCACGCAAGGGGAAATAAGGGTCGCGAAGGAGTTCTCTTGCCATAATGATAAGGTCTGCCTCTCCGTTCTGCAATATACTTTCTGCCTGTCCGCTTGATACGATGATGCCCACGGCACCTGTAGGTATGCCTGCCTTTTCCCTGACCGCGGCGGCAAACGGCACCTGGTAGTTCGGCTGTGCAGGTATAGGTATGTCAGGCAGAATACCACCCGATGAACAATCGATAAGATCGACGCCGTTCGTTTTCAGCTTTGCACCCAGTTTTATTGAATCCTCTATTGTCCAGCCGTTTTCCGTCCAGTCGGAGGCAGAAATGCGAACAAACAATGGAAGGTCTGATGGCCATATCTCTCTAATCGCCCTTGTAATTTCTATTAAAAACCTTGTTCTGTTTTCGAAGCTACCGCCATACTCGTCGGTTCTTTTATTGGCCAGTGGCGACAGAAACTCGTGAATAAGGTATCCATGCGCTGCATGTATCTCTATTACTTTAAAACCTGCAGCTATTGCCCTTTGTGTAGCTGCTTTAAAGTCGTCAATTACCTTGTTTATTCCTTCTATGTCCAAAGCAATTGGATGATCGCTGTCTGCGGAAAAAGGAATAGCACTCGGCGCAACCGTTTGCCAGCCACCATCTTCCCTGCTTACCAGTTTGTCCCCTTCCCATGGTGCTGTCTTGCTGGCTTTTCTTCCGGCATGCGCCAGTTGAATACCCGCAACAGACCCTTGAGCGTGAATAAAATCAACGATCCTCTTTAGTTCCGGCACATGTTCATCTTTCCAGATGCCGAGATCCTGTGGCGAAATCCTTCCCTCGGGGCAAATGGCCGTAGCCTCGGTAAAAACAAGTGCCGCCCCGCCTACCGCACGACTTCCGAGATGCACCAGGTGCCAGTCGTTGGCAAAGCCATCTACACTGCTGTATTGACACATAGGAGAGACGACGATGCGATTTTTGAAGTTGAGGCTCCGAAGCGAAAGGGAAGAGAATAGCTTGGTCATGCGCATTGTTTTTCGGTGGGCAAATATCGATTGGATTTTTGGAAACCTCGTTTACTTTATAAAATACCCACATAAGCAACGCCTCAAAACCGGCTTAATTCGCGGTTTTCCCAAACTCTTTAACGATTCTTCCAAACTCTCTTTTATTTCTTTCGAACTCTTATTTGTTTTTCTCAGACTCACAAGAGATTTTCTCTGACTCAATTGAGTTTGCCCCGAACTCATGTTTGTCTGAGCCGAACTCATATTTGTCCGTCTCAAACTCATAAGAGTTTAAGGCTTTCGAATATGAGTTTGAAGAAAACTCAATTGAGTTTGAAAGAAACTCTTGTGAGTTTACGAAAACTTAATTCAACTTTTTTCAACTCAAAAGAGTTTGGGACGGACTCAAAAGAGTTTGGGACGGACTCTTAAGAGTCTGAGGGAAACTCAAAAGAGTTTGAAGGAAACTCATAAGAGTTTGGAGGAAACTCATAAGAGTTAGCGGCAAACAAATAAGAGTTTGAAAGAAATGAAAAAAATATTGATGGGAATGTACAGAGGATTGATAAAAACGAAGGCAATTTGGACGGAGCAACGACTTAGTTTAAGACAAGTGCCAATTCGTCTAAGCCTAAACCGGCCATGTGCCAGTTGTTTGCTTCAGTTAGAAAAAGCTATGGACTGGTACCAGCGATGAGGAAAGAAACAAGCTTTTAAGCATCGTGCACTACCCGCAAAAATTGGTTGTTGATCCTGTAAAGGGCAATACGCGGCTCAAATATGGTATAAAAAAATAAAACCCCGCTTAAAGCGGGGTTTTTGCAGTAGTCGCACCAGGATTCGAACCTAGACTAACTGAACCAAAATCAGTTGTGCTACCTTTACACAATGCGACTCTCTGTCTTTCGGGCTGCAAATGTAATACGGGTTTTTAAAAAGGCAAAATGTTTGCTTAAAATATTATTTTTCTGATAAGACCTAAGCCGCAAATCTTGTGAAAAAATAAACCTTTCAATTTTCTCTTTAACCTTTTATAATCGGCTTTTTCAATTAGGTTTGCAATTGACTTTTTTCCCTTAATAATCTTAGTAAAGCATGTCTCTTGCGGCCAATCCGCGCCAGTTTGTTGTACGGTTCATTTTTGTCGGTGTTGCACTGGTAATACTCGTCAGGCTGTTGTTTTTGCAACTGTTTGAAGACAAGTATAAGATAATGGCGAACGATATCGCTATTTATCGGAAAGTGGTTTATCCGCCGCGTGGTGTCATAGTGG
>DATJDP010000047.1:0-17687 GCA_035497355.1 Flavipsychrobacter sp. | reverse complement strand
CTCAGAAAATCCAATTAGCCATGTCAGATAAACTGATCTATATCGCAGAACATTTCAAAGGAGCCTTTATTAGCGAAGTGGTTGTTTTGCAACAAAAGCTATCGCGAATAAAGGCTTATGTGTTCGACTGGGACGGAGTGTTTAATAACGGGCAAAAGGATGAAAGCGGCTCCAGCCCATTTAACGAAGTAGACGCAATGGGAACTAATTTGCTTCGCTTCAATCATTTTTTGCGGACGGGTGAATTACCTGTATTCATCATTATCTCAGGGGAGAATAACAAAGCAGCAAGGACACTTGCCCGGCGGGAGCATTTTCATGCGGTTTATAGTGGTATTAAATACAAGCCTGAAGCGTTAGCGCATGTCTGTAATACGTATAACCTGAAGCCGGAAGAGATTGCGTTCATGTATGATGACGTGCTCGATCTTTCTGTTGCGAAGCAGGCAGGCGCCAGATTTATGGTAGGCAGGAAGTGCAACCCGTTACTGACAGATTATGTTGTACAGCATGGCCTTGCAGATTATATCACCGCCAATGACGGTCACAACAGCGCGGTGCGTGAAGTGGTGGAACTAATAACCGGACTGAACGGGAAGTATGAAGAAACCATCGAGCAACGCATGGACTTCACGGAGACATACCAGCGGTATCTTGCGCTTCGCAATGTGCCTGAGGCCTTTTTCTATACGAGCAAAGACTCAAAAATCATCGAACACGTTTTATGATCATAGGTATCATTCCCGCACGTTACGCCTCTACACGCTTTCCCGGCAAGCCTTTGATAGATATAGCCGGCAAAAGCATGATACAGCGGGTATACGAGCAGGCATCAAAAAGTAAATCGCTCAGTAAGGTGGTGGTGGCCACGGACGATGCACGGATACTCGACCATGTGGTTGCCTTTGGTGGCGAAGCAGTGATGACGAAAGAGGAACACCCAAGCGGGACGGATCGATGCTGGGAAGCGCTGCAAAAAGCTGGCTCTGAGTATCAATATGTGATTAATATACAGGGCGATGAACCTTTTATTGATCCGCAGCAAATTGATAGCCTTGCTGAAATCCTGGATGGCGAAACGGAGCTTGCCACACAGATCATCCCTGTCCACGACTACGAAAGCCTGAAAGATATGGGCGAGGTGAAGGTGGTGCTAAATAAGAACATGGAAGCGCTATACTTCAGCCGTATGATCATTCCTTATATTAAAGGCGTACCGGAGGAAGAATGGCATTTACACCACACCTACTACCGGCATGTGGGCATGTATGCTTACCGTGCCAATGTACTGGAAAAGATCACCAGGTTGCCGGTTTCCTCGCTTGAAAAGGCAGAATCGCTGGAACAGCTACGCTGGCTGGAAAACGGCTTTAAGATCAAATGTGCGCTTACCAACTTCGAAAGCCATTGTATAGATACAGCGGAGGATGTTGAGAGGGTGCTGAAGATTTTGAACCTATAAGGTTTCCGAACCCTTATGGGTTTAGTCGTTCTACGGCAAAAGATCATATCCAATTCCTCTATAGGTCGTAGGCTGGTAGTGGCGGGTATCATGCACAGCTACCGTATCTCCGTGAAGGATCGTGTTATAATACTGAAAGGCTGCATCGGGAATTTCATTTCTACCAGTCAGGTTTAAGAAGTTGCTGTGACTTTTGCCTGCTATCGTCTCGAAATTGATATAGGTAGCCTTTTTACTCAAAGGCTTTCTCACTTGCTTCCCAAGCTGGTATCTTTTGCTCATAAAGTAGGCACCCGCCAGCGTATAGTCCCCCGGATTGTAGTTGATATAAATATTCTTTGCAAACTTTATCTGATCCAGCAGTTTCTTATGCCCCCGCTGCGGTATGCAGGCCGCGTTTAAGATCAGGTTGTTCACCCACTGTGTCTCATTTATCTGCGGAAGCTTTCCTCTCTTTATTATCTGCTGCATCACAATATTACCCATACTATGAAAGAAAAGATTGACGCCCTCCGTGCCTAACTGATGATTGTTTTGCATCATCTGAATGGTATCCAGTACCGGCACAAAGTCGTTATAAGCCACTGTCGCGTTCTTCTTTGCGAAGAAGTAATTCCCTGTTTGTTTCCTGTGGGCGGTAAGGCTTGGATAGTCGAACATGATCACGTTTACGTCATACTGTCCGGTCATACTCATTCCCCGGTCTACATCTGAAGTGAAGAACTTTCCCATCCCCTCTGTATAGACAACCCAGTCCTTGTTCTTATCCGGCATCAGGGAAACTGCTTGTTTTAATGAGCTTACCGGCTGCACATTCCACTTCCCATTGCCTGTATAAACAATGAAGTACCTGATGTGTCCGGGATCTCTCTCTTCGGGCAGATAGCGGAAAGTGCTGGTATCCCTCACCCGGTTGCTGGCCACAATGATCACGGTGTCGGTAGCGTGAATATCAGGGGTTTCGTCAGCTCTGTGCAATTGTAGTTTATTCCAGAATTGCTGGCTGTTGAAATATTCGAACTGTGCGAAGGAAAATAACGGCAGCAGAAGGAGGAAAAATGAACAGAGAATACGTTGCCTCATGGTGTTGGTAAAGATAAAGGGTGTTTAATAAACGATGAATTGATCTTTAGTTTATAGAATAATAGACTGTTTCGTTTTAAGTTTGTTACAACTTTCAACCAATTTCTTCTGATGTACCTTAAAAAAATATGCCTGTTGCTTGCGAGTATTGCGTTTTTATCTCCAGTCTCGCAGGCGCAGAAGAAAAAGTTCTCTATTGCCGAAGCCACTAACGGACTCAGCACCACGCTGGCCGTCAACAACATTAAGCAGCCGGCATGGCAGCCAGGCTCGCACAACTTCTACCATGTGGTCAAAAATGGTAAGAAGGAATACCTGGTGAGGATTAACTTTCCCGGTGCCACCTCCGATACGCTGGAAAAACTGCCTTCGCTGAACAAGAAACTTTTTGGCAGAGACAGCCTGAAGGGACTGCCTGTATTCAACTGGATAGACCACGACTATGCCTATTTCAACAACGGAACGACCCTTTATCGCGGGGTGCTGACGGGTGCAGGTTTCCAATGGAGTCAGTGGCTGTCGCTGCCGGATGATGCTGAAAACGTGACGGTGGATAAAAGCATGAAAGTGGCTTACACGGGGAAGAATAACCTCTGGATGGTGACGAAAGATAAGCGTGTGGTGCAGGTGACGGACGATGCCGATTCAAACGTTATCAACGGTCAGGCGGTGCATAGAAATGAGTTTGGCATTGAAAAAGGTATCTTCTTTTCGCCACGTGGAAATTACCTCGCCTACTACCATATGGATCAGACTATGGTAAACGATTACCCGATCATTGACTGGAGTGTAGTGCCCGCGACGGTGAAGAAGATTAAATACCCAATGGCTGGCGGTACGTCGCACGAGGTAACCCTTCGCGTCTTCAACCCTAAAACCGGTAAGACGGTAGAGCTGGAAACCGGCGAACCGCGCGATCATTATCTTACCGCGGTCACCTGGAGCCCCGATGAGCAGTACATTTATATCGCCATCCTAAACCGCGATCAGAACCACTCCTGGCTCAACCAGTACAATGCACAAACGGGAAAGAAAATAAAGACGTTGTTTGAAGAGACGAGCAAGACTTATGTAGAGCCGCTTCATCCGCTGGAGTTCCTGCCAAACAGCAACGACAAGTTTATCTGGTGGAGTAATAAAGATGGCTTTCAGCATTTATACTTGTATAATACCAATGGCAAGGAAATCCGCCGCTTAACCGCGGGCAAATATGATGTCAATGAGATCGTCGGCTTTAATGAAGGCGAAAATGAAGTCATTATCACCTCAGCAAAGGAAAGTCCGCTTGAGAAGCATTCGTATGCTGTTAGTCTGAGCTCCGGCAAGACCAGAAGGCTCGATGATCAGCCAGGGGTGCACACAGTGATCGGAAGTGATGATGGTAAGTTTATCTACGATACTTATACGTCCGTAAATGTTCCGCGTGTTTGTCTTGTTCGTTCCACAGAAGGCCGTTTCGAAAAAGTGCTGCTCGATGCTCCAAATACCCTCGCAGATTATGACCGTCCGGAGATCAGGGATATTACGATAAAGGCGGATGACGGTACGCCGCTCTATGGTAAACTTATTTTGCCTACCGACTTCAATCCGAATAAAAAGTACCCGGTCATCGTATATCTCTACAACGGTCCGCATGTGCAGTTAGTCCGTAATACATTCCCGGCAAGCGGAAATCTCTGGTATGAATATATGGCACAGCGTGGCTATGTGGTGTTCACTATGGATGGACGCGGTAGTTCGAACAGGGGACGGGATTTTGAGCAGGTGACCTTCCGTCGACTCGGCACCGTAGAGATGAACGATCAGCTAAAGGGGGTCGACTATCTGAAATCCTTGCCTTATGTGGATGCTAATCGCCTCGGTGTTCATGGCTGGAGTTTCGGCGGGTTCATGACTACCTCGCTGATGTTGCGCCATCCCGGCGTGTTTAAAGTGGCCGTGGCAGGCGGGCCGGTTATGGACTGGAGTATGTATGAGGTAATGTACACGGAGCGCTATATGGATACTCCCCAGCAAAACCCGGAAGGGTATGCTACCTCCAATCTGCTTACAAAAACAAAGAACCTGAAGGGAAAGCTTTTGCTCATTCATGGTACGGACGATGGTACCGTTGTATGGCAACATTCTATCCTGTTCCTTAAAAATGCGATCAGCAACAACGTTCAGGTGGACTATTTCGTCTATCCCGGCTATGAGCACAACGTACGTGGTAAAGATCGCGTGCACTTGATGGAAAAGATCAGCGAGTACTTTGACACTTACCTCAAGTAAGTGCCGGGTTACTTCTATTTAGTTGAAAGTCTTATTGCAAAACGCCGATATTCATTACAGAAGCACGTCTTCTTATGAATATCGGCGTTTTGTTATGTCCATCTTCAGCAACTCAAATACCCAACTACAAAAAAGCAGTTGTATCGCTCGTATATGATTCTGCACTACCGGTAGGGAGATATGACAACTCAACAGGAAGCTTACCCAATACGAAAGGTTTTCCTTTCAAAGCCGGTATTTCACAAGAATATGCCGCTTTTGCATGTCACAAAGCCATTTCTGTATGTTTCCACTGCCGTTGGAAACATGCGGAAAGATGTTTGGTATGTCCCCATTTCCGTTGGAAACATACAGAAAGGTGTTTGGTATGTTTCTGTCGCTGTTGGAAACATACAAATGTGTGTTTGGTATGTTTCTATCCCCATCGGAAACATACAAGTGTGTGTTTTGTATGTTTCCATCCCCGTTGGAGACATACAAGTGCGTGTTTGGTATGTTTCTGTCGCCGTTGGAAACATACAGGAAGGTCTTTGGAGTGTTTCCATTGTCGTTGGAAACATACAAAAAGGTGTATGGTATGTTTCCATTGCTGCTGGAAACATACGAAAAGGTCTTTGTCGTTAAACAAACTACTTATGCGTTGATAAATCCGATTGTCAGTAGGTCAGGTTGAATCTTTGTTTCCTTACCTTGATGAGACTTGTGGTTGATGTAAGGCATTGTAATCAAAAGAAGAAGCTTTGTACGGATAAGGAAGGACTTTGCTTTTAAAGAACCTGCCTTTGCGTGTGCAACTTGCCCCAATGGCTGGTTTATATTATGGACATAGAGATGGCAAAGAGGTTAATCAACGTCAAGCCTTTTGTTCGTTTGATGCAGTAAATAGTATGGCTGATGATGGCAATATTGTGGAACAGGAGAGAAGAGCTTCTAAAGTTTGTTTAGTCCCAGCACGTCCTTCATGGTGAATACTCCCTTTTTACCGGCAATGTATTCGGCAGCAAGCACAGCGCCCTTTGCAAACCCTTCCCGATTGTGAGCCGTGTGAATGATCTCAATATCATCAATAGCAGAGGTGTATGTAACACTATGCGTACCGGGCACATTTTCTATTCTGTGAGAAATGATCGGGAAGGCGTCGCTATCGGTTGTCGCTTCTTTTGTCCAGTGTCTTTTTCTTGATACATTCTCAAGTATCTGTTCCGCCAGTGTAATGGCTGTGCCGCTGGGTGCGTCTTTTTTCTGAGTATGATGTGTTTCTTCCAGCACAATATCATAGCTGTCCTGATCATTCATCATGGAGGCCAGAAACTTGTTGACCTCAAAAAAGATATTGACACCAACGCTAAAGTTGGACGCATGAAGGAAGGATGTATTATGCTGCAAAGCCGTCATCTTCGCCAGCGACAGTCGCTCGTTCCATCCTGTAGTGCCGCAAACTACCGGTACTCCGGCTTTAAGGCACTCAAGCACATTCTCCTGCGCCGCCTCCGGATTGGTGAATTCGATGACAACATCTATTTCTTTCAGATTCGCGTCATTGAGTTCATGCCGGTTGGCGGTGGCAATTTTTAAGGGCACCTCATGGCCACGCTTCAGAGCGAGCTGCTCAATAGCATGTCCCATTTTTCCATAACCTACGAGCGCAATTTTCATAAATCAATGTTGGAGAATAAAAGAAGAAAGGGCAAAAAGCGCAAACAAGATGCTTGCAATACCGTTGGTGTTAGCAAAAGCCATATTTACCTTGCTCAGGTCGTTTGGTTTTACCAGCAGATGCTGATAGGTCAGTAAGCCGATAAACACCGCTGCACCAATCCAGAAAAGCAGTCCAAACCCGCCGACTAAGCCTGCATATACTACAAATGAAGCACTGAAGAGATGAAGAATATTGGAAACCATTAAAGCGTTCCCTTTTCCCAAAGCAGCCGGAATGGAATGCAGTCTTTGCTCGCGGTCGAATTCTTCATCCTGCAAAGCGTAAATGATATCGAAACCTGATACCCAGGTAAGTACCGTAAATGAGAAAAGAACCGGTAGCAGCTTGAAGTACCCCGTAACGGCGAGATAAGCGCCAATAGGAGAGAGTGACAGTCCGATGCCGAGCACTACATGGCAGAGTGCCGTTATACGTTTGGTATAGCTATAAAACAGAATGACAAAAAGCGCAACAATGGAAAGGTAAAAGACAGTGGTATTGATGAATAACGTGGTAATGATAAACAAGGCGGAGTTGACAATGGTAAATAACAAGGCATGCTGTGGGCTGATGACCCCTGCCGGTATTTCTCTGCGTGCAGTGCGCGGATTGAGTGCATCAAACCTTCTGTCCAGGTAGCGGTTGAAGGCCATGGCCGCGCTTCGCGCGAAGACCATACACAACAGCACTTTTACAAACAGTCCCCAATGCCCCCCTAACCACTGCCATGAAAAGCCTTCGTTCACCTCAATTATTCCGAGCACAAAACCGATCAATGCGAAAGGGAGCGCAAAAACGGTATGGCTGAATTTCACCAGAGAGAGGTAATCATTTATCTTCCTGAAAATACTCACGACTATTTTGCTTTTACGTCCGCATCAAAACCTATAGACATGGCCTCTTGCTGCCCATTGGAATATACCATTACATTTTTTTGCTGATGACCTTCCCTGCCAGAACTATTAAACTGGACAACCAATTCTCCTTCTCCACCCGGTGGCACAGGTTCCTTCGGATAAGATGGAACGGTACAACCACAGGAAGCAATGGCGTTTGAAATAACCAACGGATTGCTGCCGGTATTCTTAAACTTAAAGGCATGAGTCACTTTATCGCCCTCGGTAATCGTACCAAAGCTGTGTTTTGTCTCTGCAAACTCAATTGTGGTCTTAGGCAGGTTTTCGATATTGGCAGCTGCAGAAGGGCCATTCTCATTTGCATTAAACTTATTGAGAAGGGCAGTCTTACTTACACCGCTTAACTCTACCAGTGCAATCACAAACAGTGAAAGCGTTAACACAGTCAAAAGGACTGTTTTTAGTTGTTGGTTCATTATCAGTTTTATTGTTATTCTTAATCAGGTAAATGATCTGATTACATCATTAAATCATCAAATTGTCAAATCAGGCGCGTTCTTCCCATATCCCCGCCAGATGCACGAGCATCTCTACTGATTTTTGCATATCCTGCACGCTCACATATTCCTGCTTGCTATGAATGCCCATTTCACCGGTAAACAGGTTAGGACAAGGCAAGCCCATGAATGACAAACGGGAGCCATCTGTTCCTCCGCGTACACTCATTCTTATCACTTCCATTCCTGCGCGTTTATATGCCTCTTCGGCATAGTCCATCACCTGCGGATTGTTATCAAGCACCTCACGCATATTCCTGTATTGCTCCTTTATGATAAACTCTGTGGTTACACCCGGGAATTCGCGCACGGTTTCATCCACCAAAGCTCTTAAACGCTCTTCGTGTTTGGCAAGCATAGCTGTATCAAAGTCGCGGATAATGAAGTCTACAGAGGCCCGTTCCAGCACGCCCTCAATCTTCGTAGGGTGCACAAAGCCTTCCATTGCTTCGGTGGTTTCAGGGCTCCACTCCTTGCGTGGCAGCTTGCTCACAAATGCTGATGCGGCTTTTATTGCGCTCACCATTTTATCTTTAGCATAGCCAGGATGTGCACTGATACCATTAAAGACAACCGTTACGCTGTCTGCTGAGAACGTTTCTCCTTCCAGATGGCCGCGTTCACCGCCATCCAGCGTATAGCCACATTGTGCGCCTAACTTATTCATGTCCACAGCGTTTACTCCACGGCCTATTTCTTCATCCGGGGTAAAAAGAATGCGGATTTTTCCATGTTTTATTTCAGGATGCTGGATCAGATAGTTAGCAAGATCCATGATGATGGCTACACCTGCTTTATCGTCCGCTCCAAGCAATGTAGTGCCGGAAGCCGTAATGATATCATCTCCGATGCGCTCCTTTAAATAGGGATGCTCTTTAGTGCTGATCACTACAGACGGATCGTCTGGCAAAACGATATTGCTGCCATCCCAACTCATGTGCAGGATCGGCTTTACTCCCGTGCCGCTGCAGTCTGGCGCGGTATCTACATGCGAGCAGTAGCAAAGCACAGGTACGTCTTTGTCAGTAGTTGCAGGGATCGTTGCATATACATAGCCATGCTCATCGAGCTCTGCGTCTGCCAGCCCTATTTGTTTCAGCTCCTCGAGGAGCATACGGCTCAGGTCTTTTTGTTTTTCTGTAGAAGGTTGGGATGGTGAGGCTGCGTCACTTTGCGTATCTATTTGTACATAGCGCATGAAGCGGTCAGCAGCAGTGTGTTTATAACCAGATAATGACATTGTAAGTATGTTAATAATTGATGTAAGTACTTTAGGGCTGTAAAAATAGGACTAACACTTCATTTATTTTAAGCCGTAGTTTTGTTTCATGTTTTCACTCTCGAGTATTCGCTTTCAGGATATCGTCACGCTCACCTTTACGCTGTTTGCGGTGATCGACGTGTTAGGCTCTATACCCGTTATTATTTCGCTTAAAAAAAGGGTAGGGGAGGTGAGTGCATCGCAGGCTACAATGGTATCCGGTGCGCTCATGCTGTTATTTTTCTTTATCGGCGAGAGGATGCTGAACTTTATGGGGATTGATATTCATTCTTTCGCCATTGCGGGTTCTATAGTGATTTTCATCCTCGGACTGGAAATGGTGTTGGGAATTGAATTCTTCAGGAGTGAAAAAGATATGAAGTCGGGTGCGGTAGTGCCTATCGCTTTCCCGATGATTGCCGGCTCTGGGACACTTACAACGCTCATGTCTCTGAAAGCTGAGTACAACGGCTTTAGTATATTGATCGCTATCCTGATAAACCTCGTCTTTGTTTACATAACGCTTATTTCTATCAACCGTATTGAGCGGGTGCTTGGTCCTTCCGGCATTTCGGTGATACGTAAGTTCTTTGGCGTTATACTGCTGGCTATAGCGGTAAAGATATTTAAGAGCAATGTTGGCTTTTAAAGTAGCTACCAGCCCAGGAGTGTCTTTAGCTTCGCCATTCCATTCTTACTGACCGTCACTTTCGCTCCACAATGAAGGAGTGCAATATGGCTGTCTTTTTCATAAGGCTCTATACGCTGCAGCTGACCTACGGGGATAAGATAAGACCGGTGCACCCGCACAAACTGTTTGGGGTCGAGCGATTGTTCTACCTGGCTTAGTGTGCTTTTCTTAAGAAAGCTTCCGTTTTTTGTGAAAATCTTTATGTAGTCGTCGCTCGCCTCAATGTAATGGATATCCTGTGCCGGAATAATGCGGATCATTCCATTGTCTTTTACCACTATTCTGTGCTGGTAGCCATCGTACACTTTTTCCTGCAGCAGGTTTTGGACCTGTGGTTGTTGCTTCGCTGCAGCTTGCTGCAGCCATTTTTGCACCGCCTTGTCGAAGCGTTCCCTTGTTAGTGGTTTTAGCAGATAGTCAACAGCATGGGCTTCAAATGCCTTCAATGCATATTCATCAAACGCAGTAGTAAAAATGACAGATGGGGGATTGTCGAGCAACTCAAGCATTTCAAATCCGTTCACCCTTGGCATCTGCACATCCAGAAAGATCAGATCCGGCTGATGCTCCTGGATTGCTTTAAATCCTTCAAAGCCATCGCTGCATTCAGCCACAATCGTTACCTCCTTATATGGCTGTAATAATGAATGGACCAACTGCCTTGCCAATGGCTCATCGTCTATTAGTATTACTTTATACATTGTTTTGCGGTATTTTTAGAATAGCGGTAAAGAAATCTTCTTCTTGTTTTGTCTCCAACAGATCCGTTCTTCCGTATAGCAGATATAATCTTCTTTGAATTCCTTCGAGGCCAAAGCCCGTCCCTGAGGGGGGGCGGTTTTGAGCATCGAACGGATTAGTAATGATAATGATAAGGTAAGCTTTTTTCAAGGCAATATCCATCTCTATCCGCACGTGCCCCGTCCGTCCATAAAGCCCAAACTTGATGGCATTTTCCAATATTGGCTGCAGTAAAAAGGGTGGGATAGAAGAATCGTCGGTAAAATGTTTGTTATATAGTACTTCAAGCCTGTCCCCAAACCTTACGGCCTCAATTGCCAGGTAAGCTTCAATGTATTCCAGTTCCTCATCCACAGGGATATAGTCCCTCGCTTCTCTTTTCACGGAGTTTCTAAGGAAATCTGATAGCTTTCCTATCATTTCCTGTGCTTTGTCGGGCTGGATAAGGATTAGCGCGCTTATGGAGTTGAGACTGTTGTAGAGAAAGTGAGGCTGTAATTGCTGCCGGAGCTTAAAGAGTTCCGCTTCCCGGTGCAAAGTAGCCACATCCGAGAGGTTTTTAAACTGTTCTTCCAGCGCGAAAGCTCTTTGACCCGTGGCTGCAAGGGTAATGAGCCAGCAATTGATCAAAATAGCCAGAACCAATCTTGGTAATAGAGAAGCATGAAGCCATGTGATGTAATCTTTGTCTGTCCCGAGCCACCACTTCAAAAACGTTTTATCAGCATACCAAACCACCACGCCTACAGCGATACCAGCCAATAGCGAATAGATAAGGATTCCAACACGGGTAGGGTAAGCTTTAACGATCAGAATACCGCCCCATACACCTGCGGCGGTCACAACAGCGCTCACAACAGCGTCGGTTACAATAAGGCTCCAATCGTTAAGGTAGTACTGCAAGACAGCAGCGAAAGCAACGCCCGTAACCAGGAACACCACGAGCAGAAGCCATTCGATATGATTGATGAAACTTCTCAAAGTGCGGTCGCAGTGTTTAGAAAGATTTTATTTCTATGCCTCCAAAGACGCAAGACCCCTGCAGAACAAGTGTTTTCCTGCCTTCGTTGGCTTCCTGGGTGCGGATGGTTCTCTGGTCTTCAACGCTTCCAAACACTGGCTCGATCTCATTCTTTACGTCCCAGTGAGACGGGACAATGATCTCGCAACCACCAAACGTTGCCCTTATGTCCAGTACTATTTGCGGATCTAAACTATCAGCCTGGAGCAGATTGATCTCGCAACCACCGAAAACTGCTGTTACCTTGCCTCCTTTAAAATCTTTTGAAGTGATGATTTCCTTCCGCCCGCCAAAAACAATATTGGTATGAATAGCGTTCTCACTTATTATTGCCCTGTTACTGCCGGGCATACAGTGCTTTTTTTTTCTCGGTTTAATCATGATAATGAGGCCGCCAAGTATAAGCAAGGCCGGGATAGCAAGGTCTTCCGAATCCACCATTCTGCCGCCTATCTTAAAGCTGAAAGCAGGAATGAGATTAAAAATACCAACGGCAATTAGTACGAAAGGAGCGCTGTTCCTAAAGCCGCTTTTGATACCAATAAAGAAACCAACAATTATAAGAATAACCGGCCAGGTAATGTGAAAGTTAAAGTCAGGAATGAGCCCAAGTTTTTTGATGAGGAGTCCAATCCCAATAATTATGATAATAGCGCCAAAGAGCGCTTTATTACCGCGGGAGGAGTGTCTGTTATCGTATCGGGGCATTTTTATTTATTTGTTTTTGTAAAAGTATAATGCTCACGGTTTCCGTGAAAGATGGGATAGGTAAAACAGATTTAAATGTCGGTGAACGAAACAAAACTGTCGGTAAAATACGAGCACTAAGATAACCTCCGCGGTGTAAAATTTATTTTTGAAAATGTCTTCTTGCCCAAAGCAAAGTATTGCCACACGATGCTTTTGGTGTAGATGCCTTCTTCGTTCCTGTGTGTCACGAGTTTTTTCGCTTCTTTTCTCTTACCAAGCCACTTTCCTATGTTAGCGTAAAAGTTAAAGTGCGCTTTCAGTATCGTCAGGGTTTCTTTGAATTTTCCGCAGGCCATCATTTGCACACCAGCAACTCCATCAAGGATCAGTCTTAATGGGAAAAGCCATAGCAATTTTGAACCTTTTTCGTTCTTCAGCAGAAGGATAAGGCTATTGCGAAAGTTATAATAGAGCTTTTGCGGACTGCCGTAGGAGATAACGCTGCCGCCAACATGATAGACAGTAGAACCGCCGATGTATCCGATCTTGTAGCCTGCATTTTTCAGTCGCCAGCAGAGGTCAATCTCTTCCATGTGAGCATAAAGGTCTGCTTCCAGTCCCCCGAGCTGATGGTAGAGATCTGCCCTTACCATCAGGCAACCACCCGAAGCCCAGAATACTTCGATATCGTCATTGTATTGGCCGTTATCTTTTTCAATGGTGTTGAAGACGCGTCCACGGCAAAACATATACCCGAACTTATCCATAAACCCACCGGCAGCACCTGCATATTCGAAAAATTCACGATCGCGCCAATACCGGATCTTAGGCTGGCATGCAGCCAGGCCTTCGTAGCGTTGCATTGCAGCGAGAAGAGGCGAAAACCAGTTGGGCGTTACTTCAAAATCTGCACTCAGCAGCACGTAGTATTTGGCCTGAATTTCCTTAAGTGCCTCATGATAGCCATTAGCAAAGCCGCGATTCAGGGGGATTTGCACGGTCTTTACCGAAGGAAAATTTTCAGTGAGATATTGAAAGGTATCATCCGTTGAAGCATTATCTGCTACAATTACATCATACCACCCGTCGGCCTCTGCTACTATGAGGGGCAAAAAAAGCTCATGCCATTTTTTACCGTTGTAGCTAAGTATAACTACAGCAGTATCGTAGGTGCTAACAATCATGCGCCCCTATGAAGGTGTTTATTTATACTCCGGACTGTAAAGGCTGCTTTTCGGCGCTTCAATAGTATCATTTTTCTGGTAACGGTGTTGCCACAGATTGTAGCAGCCTGCAAATAAGAAGATAAAATAACCGAAGAAAGACAACAGGAACAAAAATCTTGATTTTGAGGTCTTGCTTAATTCAATGTCAGCGTGGTTATCGATCAGATTTTCCTGGTTGTTGTGTTGTATATCCATTGAGGAGAAAAATTACCGCGGACAAAAATAGTAGTTATTCATTCAAAATCACAATATTTTTACCTTGTTTGCGTTTTGCAAAAGCCTTTTATGCGTCAATACCTTAACTGGAAAGCTTATTTAATTTTTGTTGCACTTTTCATTGTGGCCGCTTCGCTGTCTTATACGAACCAATTGGCGCGGAGGCTGGCAGATGAAGAACGGAAGAAGGTAGAGCAATTAGGCCTCAGTCTGAAAACGCTCGCCCTGGCAACTAACAATGATGAACTCACATTCGCTCAAACCTTCGTTTCCGAGAATACCACCATCCCGCTCATTATTACCAATGAGAACCTCGAAATTGTAGATCATAGAAACATCGATACGACGCATGTCCGAAACGCGGGAAAGACGCTGCACCAGAAGCTTGAAGAGTTTCGCAAAATGCACGCTCCGATCGTAGCTGATTATGGCACGGGACGGAACTTCATTTATTACGGAGAGTCTTACCTGCTTACACAGTTGCGATACTATCCGTATGTGCAGATGGCCATTATATTTCTTTTCCTTCTTGTGGTGCTGGTGGCTCTGTCAGCTGCTCACCGTTCCTTACAAAACCAGGTGTGGGTGGGCCTCTCAAAGGAAACGGCACACCAGCTCGGCACGCCTCTCAGTTCTATAGAAGCCTGGCTGGAGTTGCTTCGCGAAAGTGACTGCAATGAAGAAGCCGTGACGGAAATGCAAAAAGATCTTTCCCGGCTAAAGCTGGTCGCGGAACGTTTTAGCAAGGTAGGTAGTGAGCCGGTGATGGCGGAAGAGGATGTGATGGAACGGGTAACAACTATGATGGGGTATATGCAGAAGCGGGCGCCAAGCAAGGTCGCCTTTAGCCTCCATACGAATGAAGAGGAAATTCCCATGTATATCAACGGTCCGCTTTTCGACTGGGTACTGGAGAATTTGTTGCGCAATGCGCTCGATTCTATGGATGGCACGGGAAGGATAGAGATCAGAGTTACCAATCATCCACATCAGGTATGGATTGATGTATGCGACAGCGGCAAAGGGATTCAAAAACATCAGATAAAAAAGATTTTTAATCCTGGCTTTACAACAAAGAAGAGAGGATGGGGCCTGGGCCTTTCTCTGAGCAAAAGAATTGTCGAAAAATATCACCACGGTTCGCTGTTTGTAAAGCATTCGGAAGTGGGGAAAGGGACGATATTCAGAATTATCCTGCGCAGATAAGTCGTTGACTTTTATTTTCTAAAACACAACTTTTCTTCTTTTTCTACTTTTTACTTTTGAAAATTGACTTTACATTTGCACTCCTTCAAAGGAGCGATGCGGCGGTGGCGAAACTGGTAGACGCACTACTTTGAGGTGGTAGCGCCTGTAACGGGTGTGGGAGTTCGAATCTCCTCTGCCGCACTGAAGTAAAATGAGAGACTGCATCGAAAGGTGCAGTCTTTTTTTGTGGCTGTCAGTTATCGGCAAAGAATTTGGCAGTTGGGGTAGAAAAAGCGCGGCTCGCAAAAACATACCCTGTTTTTGGAAGTCCTAAAGACATTTTAGAACTTCGAAAAGGAAGTTTGGCACTTTCCAAAACTAGTTTATGACCTGGCTGGCAAGGAGGCACTATTATCGTTTGCTGAAAATAGCGCCAAATTTCCTTATTATTAGATGCGTTCTTATATCAAAAAATGGGCTGTACCGGTTCAGTACAGCCCTGGAATTAGTAAATAAAGGATTTTCTCTTAAAAAGTATAACCGATACAGAATCCGGTCCGAAGGCCGGGAAGAGAGATTTTATTCTCTGCTTTTACATTCTTGTCCGTTACAGTGGCCTTGAATTTATTGCCATCCCAGCCTATGCCTTCAATATTTTCCTTAAGATCCGCCTTGTCCTCAGGTGAAAGGTCGGAGAAGTCTCCTGTAGCATCAAGGCTTATGTTGTAGCTGCCATACTGCGGACCGGCAATCCACCAATCAAGTACAACATTTTTCAAATGCCACTGTGCACCTAAAAGGATGCCGCCAGAAAACGCGGTGCTTCTACCTTTGAGATGTACAAGCTTATAGTCCCCATCGTCTTTTTGATAATTATAGTCCCAGTCGATACCATACCCGCCAATCCGTACAAACGGAGCTATATAAAAGCCATTCAAAGGCTTTTTGCCGAAGTAATATCGAAACTCAGGCGTAATGGCCCAGTTGCTTATGCGTGCACTGTTGATAAAATCAAGGCCCGCATTGCTTGTATCATCGTCATCTATCGATTTCCTCAGTGCGCTCTGGAAGGGAACTGCGCCCTTGGGCTGAAACCTTACACCTAAAGCCACCGACATTTTCTCGTTCAGACCTCTCTCATACTGTAGCGAGATATTTTTCAACGGCAAAGAGAACAGATTCAGCTTTACGATATTTTTTTTGAAGTCAGGCAGGTCTTTCGACTCGTTTTGTGCCCATAACGATGTGCTGCAAGAGGCAGCCAGCATAACTAGTAGCAATCTTTTCATAGATATGTTGTTGTCGGGGCCAAGATACAAAGGTATCGGGTATTAAAATAGCATTTAGTTGTTCTTTTATCAGCACATCATTTTATCACGGTTCTTTCAACTTTAACAAAGATTATGAGGCGTCACAGGCGTTTTGGAACAGCTTTTTTTGGTATCCCGCTGAAATAAAATCGGATCAATTATGAAGACATTGAAAACTTTCACGGCTTTAGCGTTATCAGTAAGTTTATTTGCAGGAGGATGCTCTACCTACAAAAGCTTGAACAATACGGAAAAAGGAGCTGTAATAGGCGCAGGCGGCGGCGCTGTCGCCGGCGGCGTCATTGGTAAAGTGGCTGGGAATAACCCGGCTTTAGGTGCAGTTATCGGAACGGTTGTTGGTGGTGCAGCAGGCGCACTTATTGGGCATCAGATGGATAAGCAGGCAAAGGAAATAGAACAAACCGTACCAGGCGCTGAAGTAGAGCGTGCAGGAGAAGGAATCGTTTTGAACTTCAACGAAAAAGTGTTGTTTGGGTATGACCAGTCAACGCTGAATTCGAACGCTTATAGCTCTCTTGATCAGTTGGTCACTGTATTAAATAAGTATAATCAGACTAATATAAAAGTATATGGACATACCGATAGCAAGGGTTCAGAGTCGTATAATCAGGACCTTTCCGAAAGAAGGGCACAGGCGGTGGCCAATTATCTGGTTGCCCAAGGTATCAGCCGCAGTCGTATAAACACCTATGGCTATGGCGAAACTGCCCCTAAGTGTACGAACGACACTGAGGAAGGAAGGGCGTGTAACCGCCGGGTAGAGTTTGCAATTGTTGCGAACCAACAAATGCAGCAGGACGCGATGAATCAATCCGGACAATAATATTCTGAGAGGAATAGAGTGGAGAAAAAAGAGACTACCATTATGGTAGTCTCTTTTCCTTAGGTTTAACTCGTATGACTTAGAGTCACCTGTCGTTTTATTGTGTCTCTTCGTATTGTTTTTGTTTTTCTGTTTCGTGTTCAGGAGTGATCACTATAGATACCGGCTTTTGCTTCGGCACCCTTACAACTCCCAGTTTATTAAACAGCAGGATTACAGGATAAATAGGATCTATCTCATGCCAGCGATAGCCGAAGTTAATGGATGACGGGTGCTTGTGGTGGTTATTGTGATACGATTCGCCCAGCATTAAGACGTCAACGATCAAAAGGTTTTCGGCAGTGTTCTTCATCTTAAAGTTCTTGTAGCCGTACTTATGAGCAAACCAATTGACAACGGCGCCGTGCACAGGGCTCATAACGATTTGAAATGGCAATAACAGCCACAGCCAAGGCGATGTTGCGAAAGCAGCATAAAACCAAATGTAGGCAGCTACCCATAGCAGGCGAACACCATTGCTTCCTGCAAAGCGATCAAAAGGGCGCCAGTCAGGAACATTCTTCGTGAACT
>DATJDP010000046.1:0-8265 GCA_035497355.1 Flavipsychrobacter sp. | reverse complement strand
AAGAGCAAGTTGTATCATAAGGCTGCGTAGCAGTCTTTCATTGCTGTGCTGCTTCCTTTCGCAGTATTTAGCCAAACACTTATTGCGAAACAAAAAAAACCGCCGCCGGTTGCAACTCCAACCGACTGCGGTAATTTCACTTTTCTAAATTCCACTTTAGAAGGCCAGCACTTTCAGCGGGCTGCTCCATTCGCTCACCATGCCTTTTGACCCACAGGCACGAACGCGGAACCAATACTCTACCTTGCGGTTTAGCCCATTCACTGTAGCACTAGCAGCGCTCACCAGAGGGGTTGGCTGCCATTTGTCTTCGATGATCGGGTCGCCACAATACTCCAGCTCATAGGCTTTAGCATAGCTGATCCTTTTCCATCTTACAGCCACCATTCCATTGCCAATTCCCTCGCCTTTCAGGCCAATAGGCTTTTCCAGGAAGTCGTAGCGTAGCGGTCCTCTTTGCCTTAGTGGCATACCTGCCATAGTAATGATGGAGACATCTTCATCTGCTACATTCTCTACATAGTTTGCCAGCTTTTTGAGGTCGGCGACCACCCTTTTCAGTTTTTCATTCCGACTGATTGTCGCTGCTCTTCCGCCCATCAGCGTTTCATTTTGGGCGGCTTGCAGGGCGTCTATGTCCGATTTAAAGTCAGTAAGTGCCACCGGCGGTGCATCAAACAGTGTAGCGCTTGCCAGCATGCGTGTGTGAATGTCGAGCGCGAAAGTGATCAGCGCATCGGGGTTTTTCCCGTCAAGTTTCAATGCAATCTTTGCCATTGTTTTTTGTTTTTTGATAGTTGGTTAATAAAATTTATTTGTTTGTCTTAAAGACTTCAGAGTTGTGTTTGCTTGCCTGCAAAGAAAACGTTCAGTGTGCTGATTTCCTTTTGAAAATGCAAACATACGATGGCCGAAAAGGGCAGGTATCGAAAAAGGCAACTAAAGGCAAAAGATGACAACTAAAGGCAAAAGATGGCAACTAAAGGCAACTAAAGTGAACTAAAGACAACTAAAGTGAACTAAAGGCAACTAACTACTCATAACTAATTGATAATCAATTAAGCGATTTGGAGTAAAAAACGCGCTTTATACTTCCTTACCATTGATTATGGGTTTTCCGGAGTACCTCTTGCTCAAACAGAGCAACCCTCACGCCGAATCTCACTCCGAGGGATACCGACGAAATCCGGTTTGCGACAAAAGGAATTCAGTTAGCGACAAAAGGAATTCGGTTTCTGACAAAAGGAATTCAGTTTACGACAAAGGGAATTCGGATTATGAGAAAAGGAATTCAGTTCGTGACAAAGGGAATTCGGTTTCCGACAAAGGGAATTCAGATTATGAGAAAAGGAATTCAGTTCGTGATAAAAGGAATTCAGATTATGACAAAAGGAATTCAGTTTCTGAGAAAGGGAATTCAGTTTGTGAAAAGAGGAATTCAGTTCGTGACAAAGGGAATTCAGATTATGAGAAAAGGAATTCCGTTTGCGACAAAAGGAATTCAGATTATGAGAAAGGGAATTCGGTTCGTGACAAAAGGAATTCCAAAAGGGTTTTGCGGTGTCTAAGATTGAAGTGTAATACATCTGCTTTATTTCGCTTTGTTTTTCATAATTTTATATTATACTCATTCCTCACCTTTTCAAACGCAACACCATGCGATTTCCACGCAAAACATTTGTATTAGGTGGCTTGGTATCAGCTGCCGCCGCACTAATTATCTTCCAATCATCTGCTCCTCCCCCTCCATCTGATCCTGATTTTGATTTCACCCAGGATCCGCCTATAGCAGAAAAATATTGGGTAAAAAAACTAGCGGAGCCTAATGACCAATATAATATGCTGATGAAAATTCAGTACCTCCCCGATGATCGCCTTGAGGAACTTCCCGTTCTTAATATTCATTATGCTGATGGAGATGAAAGCTATGTTGCGTTTCATGATGACGGAGAAGCTGGGGACAGCATAGCCGGCGATTTTATTTACTCGGCTTATATAATGCAGGACATTGAATCTTTTCGCACCGGTATTTCAGATCTTCTCAGATCTTCAGGATAGGCTTGAGACGCAAATTGCGGATAATGGCGCTTTCCTCAATTTCACCGGGCATGTGGGAGAAGCTATAACTGAAGCTCCTAAATTCGATTGGGACACTTTCGATGATGATAGAGAGGTTGAGTTGCCTCCCGTTTTCATTGATGCAGTAGATTGCCAAACATCAATTTTAAAGCAAAATTCTCTTTTTATTACAGACCTGGCAGTGGTGGAGGATCCGGTAAGGACCTTTAATGTAGTAACAGGAACAGGAAATCCTGTAGGTGTATGGACATTCGGCAATCTGATAAAAAACATAACCAACGAAGCGGTTAGTGGTGTTTCTGCGAGGACGCTGTTAAAGAACTGGTTAAAAGGCTGGACAGATGGGAGAACGATAAATGGGCAATTTGTACCTCCGAGAACTGGTGTTTTTCGTTATTTAATAGAACCATGGCTAGTAAAGGCAAACCGATGGTCCGATACTCATTATGTTGGTCCGATGCACCCTACCGCTGATGTTTGGGAACAGGACTGGGATAATACATCTGAAGATTCATTACTAAAATATGCACCATTTAAATTAATGGCAATTGTAAACCGATTAGATCTTAAAGGCAACATAGGTTATACCCACTCTGTAAATAATGCGGGAGAAACCAGATTTATCTATACCTTAATAGCTCCGGTAACTATATATGGTGATCAGGATATTGTCGCTAATCCCGGAGAATCTCCAAGAGGCCTAAGCGGAGCAAGCGATTTCATAGACTGGCAAGGTATGAATGTTATTTTGGAATTCGGCAATCCGCAGACTACACGATGTGACTTGCGCGATTATGCGCAAGCGTGGCTAAATCTGAGTGGTCATCCCCTAGGTAGCCCTCAATTTAACCAGGCACTTGAAAGTATTACGCATACGGTGATAAATGCAAATGCTGCACCTAATAAACCTAATGGGAGTGCATTAGACCAGATTAGAACTAATGAAAGACTGTTTGCGCCATCTGCAAGTGCTCAGACTTTCGATAATATTGAACTGTGGAAAAAATCAGACTGGGAACTTTCTCAATTTGAGCTGGATAATACATCTCATCTTTTGCTGCCTGCACCTGTAAGCAATACCCCAAACAATATTGCCAATAGAGCATATGTTTTACCTTTGGCAGGTCCTCTGCTTCCAGCGCCTGATCTTGATCAGGCAGCAGCATTGATAGACTGGGTATTTAAAAACCAGGTGAAGGTTCATGCAGGAATGCACAGTATTCCTTCGAGCTATACCTATAATGGCTGGACATTTACACAAGCTGCAGTTGCGGATATTAATGCGGAACAGGTACATTTCTGGGATGTTTCCTGGGATGAGTCTACCACATATTACCAAACTATTTCGCCCAACGACCCTAATTCACATCTTGTACAGAAGGATGTGCGTCAGCAATTGTCGCTGAATACATGTCAAGGATGTCATAGCGGGGAAACAAAAACAGTATTTACACAGATACGCCCAGTTGGTTATGGTGAATCGCAGGACTATTGGAGCGCTACACCAGCCTACGATTACCGGACATTAGATACCCGTTTCGGCTATGGAAACATTTGGAGTTCTAACGTAAATGGAACTTTAGAGAACAATCACCAATTACCTCAGAGTTTAAATAGTGAATACTTTCAAAGGCTTTCAGCTTTCCTTACCGGCAGACGGTATTCTGGGCCAGGTAACTGGCAGGATGATTTGCACGATAATGCGCCTAATGCTGATGATGCTCATGATAATACTGATATTAACAATGATAAATTCATGCTGTTTCAAGTCTACGACCCCACTGATAATCATGATGGAACTACAGATAAATCTTTACCAAAGCCGGATAGAACAGAAGGCTATAATGATCTGGAAATGCGCAAACAAAGGCTTTGCCAGTTTCTAAACAGCCCCTGTAGCTTTGATGAACCAACAGAAGAAATGAATCTGCCTATACAGATAATAAAGGTAACAGCCATACCTCCTTTACCTAAGCGTGGACACTAAATACAACTTTATGCTAAAGATAATTTCATTGTTCATCTGCCTTGTAATCATTAATGTTAATGGTTATGCGCAAAGTTGGCAATGGGCTAACAGCGGCCAAGGAAATGATTTTGATGCAGTGGAACGCATGACAATTGATAAATATGGGAATACATACGTTATTGGGTCGTTTTATGATGTACTTACTATAGATACGTTTCATTTGGTAAGTCATGGCTTCAAAGATGTATTCTGGGCTAAGTTTGATAAATATGGTCAGATTGTTTGGGCAAAAAGTACAGGAGGCAAAGGAAACGACTTACCTGGCGGTATAGCAGTGAATAATTCAAATCAGGTGTATGTCTTCCTTTCTTTTATTGACACTATTTCTGACAGTCAGTTTCAGGTTAGAGATACAGGATGGGAAAATGATTTGCTTCTGGCTAAATATGACAGCTCTGGAAATCTTCAGATGTATAAAACCTGGGGAAGTACGTATAGAGATCGAGGGACTAGCATCACTGTTGACAACATGGGTCATATCTATTTATTTGGAGCCTTTAGTGATTATTCCGGCTCTCCTGCACCAAGCGTTACCATTGATTTTGATGGAAACATCTTAAATAGTTTTGGCGGCAGAGATGCGTTTATTGTAAAGCTTGATTCAAGTTTGATTACTCTTTGGGCAAAAGGCGCGGGAGGTTTGGCTGCAGATTTTCCTAACAAAGTATCTATAGATGAGGATTACAACGTGGTAATTGTAGGGCAAGCACCCTACGGTATTAATTTCGATAGTATCCAAATTTCTGATCCGGACCTAGTTTTCTTTGTCGCCAAATATGACAGCTCGGGTAATGCGTTGTGGGCAAAAATGGCTACCACAGATTTGTTAGGAAGTTATGGTATTAGCTGCGCAACCGGTAAAAATGGAAGTGTTTATTGCGCCGGAACATACGACACACCTTTTAATATCAGCTCTGTTTCAAGAATCAAATTTGGCAATACAACACTCACCGGAGATTATGCCTTTCTGGTGAAGTACGATGCCAATGGTAATTTGCAATGGGCAAAAAACCTGGGGCAAACGGCGCGAGATGCGGCTTACGACATTGCTGTTGACTCTATGGATAACCTGTATGTAACCGGTACGTTTAATTATACCGGAATCTTTGGCAATGATACTTTTTATACTGTCGGTCATGATGATATCTTCGTTAATAAGTATGACAGCAACGGCAATCATATCTGGACGGTAACAGCAGGAGGCGTAACAAACGACGGGGCTTATGCCATTGCCCTTGATAAAGACAATGATATCCATATAGGCGGCTATATCAGCAGCAGCCCTGCCTACTTTGGTAGCTACGAGGTGAGCAGCGCAGGTGCGTGGGATATGTGCGTTGCCAAGCTACATCAGTACCCTACAGGCGTTCCCGAGCTTTCATCTTTTACAAATGAGGTTCATGTATACCCTAATCCGAACGCTGGCACTTTTCTATTAGACTACGGCGACAAGCAGTACGAAAAGCTATCCATTACAGACATAAGCGGTAGGGAGGTATATCATAAACACATAAGCGGATCGACAAAACAACAAATAAACCTTAATCTATCTGACGGTGTTTATCTTATCCGGCTCACCGGAAAGGATCAAAGTGCAGTGCAGAAATTTATTGTTCAACATTAAAAACTCACAATCATGAAAATCATATTATTAGCGGGTATAACGCTCTTCTCTACTGCCATACAGGCACAAGACTTTAGTGCTCTTGTATATAGCGCAGAAGGAAGTGATTATTACCAGGTATCCGGTGCGCTGCCGCAGTCGGCAGTAGCCTTTTATTCAGAAAGCGGCGGAGGAAAGCTTCTTTACCAGCAAGCGGTAAATGAAAGCGGCATCCTCAAATATTCCACGGGTAAAAAATTCTCTCCTGCGTTTATTCTTAATACTGCCAACGCATCAACAGGTAAAAAAGGCAGTAATATGGTATTCCATTTTACCGGGCAGAAAGAGTTTACCATAGAAAATATAAAAGCTAAACAGCAGGAAGATAATGCAGTGATCACATGGGACGCAGCGGTAACGGATGTGAATGCTTACGAATTCATTATGATGAAAAGCACCGATGGTGTGAATTTTAATAACGTCGCTACAATTGAACCACACAGTACTTCAATAACGTCTTACCAATACATTGACAAAAATGCGGAAGCAGGAGCTTATTATCAGGTACAGGTGCATGGGAAAAAGAAAAATCTTGATTATTACTCAAGGAAAACCTTGTTGAATAACGATAATGCTATCCGCGTTTATCCTACTGCATTTACGGACAATATAACGGTTGAATTAAATAACATGGAGCAACCGCAACCTTATCTGATAGAAAATATGCAAGGGCAAACGGTTCAGAAAGGAGTTTTGAAAGAGATTAGTAATAAAATTGAAGTAAAAGACGTTGCATCAGGCGTATATTTCATTAAAGTAGCATCCGGCGCTATGCAAACAACGAAGAAGATTATTAAGAGATAGAAGACAGGTTTATACATTTCAAAAGCGCAAGGTTTTTCGGCTTTGCGCTTTTATTATTATTCCTTTCGTCCGTTCTTAGCTTTCCAAACATGAAGTAATAAAAATTCTCATCTCACTACTCCTCCACTTTCTTTCCAAACATCTTCTCCCCCGCTTTTATAGCTATAGGCAGTCTGTTGGCGTCAGGAGGGATTGGACAACTATAGCCTGCAGCATAGGCACAATAAGGGTTGTAAGCTTTATTGAAATCAAGAATCACAGAATCGTTGTTGATGTCTTTCACCCATAGGTCCAGGTATCGTCCACCGCCAAAGGTTTCAACATAGTTTGTCAGGTCCGTAAATGGAACGAAAAGATAATCTTTGTATTCATCGTTCTTCAGCAGGTCAATGCTTTGGTATACTTCAAGCGTCATGGGATAGTTGTCAAGTATAAAGCTAAGCACGCCGTACTTCTTGTAAGGTTTCATTTTACCGCTATGAGTGGGCATCTGAAAGGTGATAGCACTTGGCGACAATTGAAGCTTTGCAACTACCCGAAAGGTCTTGTTGGGAGGATAGAACCGGAGAAAAGCGGTGTCAGCAGCACTCAAGGGACTTTGATCGTCTTTCAAAAACTCCTCTTTATAAAACTGGCGATAATGGTAAATAGTGTCTTTATAACCACCTTGTGCCAGCAATATCTTCGAAAACGGAATCAGAAGCAGCAACAGAAAAAGTCTCTTCATGCGATTAAAGTTACCCAATAAAAAATGCCCCGCTAAATGCGAGGCAGTATTTATTCCGGATATTGTCAACTTCTATCCTTCGCTACGTTCGGGTCTCATCTGTGGGAAGAGCATAACATCCTGAATGGAATGTTGCCCGGTGAGCAGCATTGACAGGCGCTCTATTCCAATACCGATGCCGGCAGTTGGCGGCATACCGTACTCCAGGGCACGCAGGAAATCGTAGTCGATATACATCGCTTCTTCATCTCCGCGTTCCATCAGCTTTACCTGTTCCTCAAAGCGCTCACGCTGATCAATCGGGTCATTCAACTCGCTGTACGCATTTGCTATCTCCTTTCCGTTGATCATTAACTCAAACCGCTCTACCAAACCTGCCTTACTCCTGTGTTTCTTAGTCAGAGGGCTCATCTCAATAGGATAATCTATGATGAAGGTTGGCTGAATGTATTGTCCTTCGCATTTCTCACTAAATATCTCATCTATCAGTTTGCCATGACCCATACTCGTATCTACACGAATGTTTAGCTGCTTGCAGACATCGCGCAACTGAGACTCATCCATGCCGGTAATATCAATGCCGGTGTGCTCTTTAATAGCATCAAAAATGGTAATCCTTTTAAATGGTGCTTTAAAACTGATGGGCTTTCCGTCCACTTCTACTTCCGTCGTACCATTGGTAGCAATAGCTGTTTGCTCCAGCATCTGCTCCGTTATCTCCATCATCCAGAGATAGTCTTTGTACGCGGTATAAAACTCAAGTATAGTAAATTCCGGATTGTGTGTCCTGTCCATTCCTTCATTACGGAAATTGCGGCTGAACTCATATACCCAGTCAAAGCCACCTACAATGAGCCGCTTCAGGTAAAGCTCGTTAGCTATGCGCAGATACAGCGGAATGTCCAGTGCATTATGATGAGTAATGAACGGACGAGCAATAGCACCGCCGGGGATGTTTTGCAA
>DATJDP010000045.1:0-20951 GCA_035497355.1 Flavipsychrobacter sp. | reverse complement strand
GCAACCTATACCTGGACAATGCCTGCGGGAGCAACTATTCTGCAAGGGACAGGACAAGGACCCCTTCTGGTGAAGTTCGACTCAGCAGGAATCAGAACAGTAAAGCTGATCGTGAACAATGGCGGATGCGTAGGGCCAGAGGCTACAAAAGACATTCCGGTCCATCTGTCTCCACGTCTTGCTATAGATGCACAGCCCGATGCCTGTGTTGATGAAGTGGTAAGTCTTGCGGTTACTTACTCTACTATGGGTATAGACCAATACCTGTGGAACTTTGATGGAGCAGATACAACCTATGCATCGCTTCCACGAGGACCATTCGGACTTAAATGGTCCACACCGGGATTAAAGACGATTAGTGTGACAGCAATAGATGATGGATGTGTATCACTTCCGGTAAGCGATACAGTAGACGTACATCCACTGCCTGACGCAACGATCACGGCGAGCAGCACAGATGTATGCTCAGGAGATTCTATATTGTTCTCTGCAGTTTATGATCCTGCGGCAAGTTACCAGTGGCTGCCTTACCAGTTCTTCCCGGAGACCAATAGCAGTTCTGTATGGGGAACAGTGAGTACGAATACAAATGTTATCCTGAACGTTACGAACAACTATAACTGCCGTGCTTCGGATAGTATTATGGTTGCAGCGAAGCCATGCTGCCAGGTGTACTTCCCTACAGCGTTTACACCCAACAACGATGGTAAGAACGACCGCTTCCGTATGCTGACGATAGGGAAGAGCAAAGACTCGAGAACCGGTGCTCATGAGATATCAGTATTTAAGATACAGAATCGTTGGGGCCAGACAGTGTATGAGTCAGCAGATGAGACCAGAGGCTGGGATGGAACCTTCAATGGTCAGCCACAGGATATGGGAGTTTACTATTTCTATGTAAAGTACAAATGCTCAGATGGTAACTACTATGAAGAGAAAGGGGAAGTGACGCTGGTTAGATAAAAGAAAAACGAACTAATACAAGCAAAGAGCTGTATCCGTCAAACGATACAGCTTTTTTGTTGCCTTGACCTGACGCTATTTTTCGCCAAAAAGGCGGTGAATGGCTTTTTTCAGACCGACGTTTAACAATTCTTCTCTCTGTAGTATTTTGGTGCCCGATATCTTCTGTATGAGCCATTGGTGGAAAGCCTATTCCCGTTTTTCTTATGTAGAGTCAAAAGGCATTATTGCATTAGTATTGCTAATTGCTATTCTGCTTCTCATTTTTGTTTCAATGCCTTACTGGCTGCCACAAAGTGATTTTACAACTGATCCGCAATTGGCTGCCGCTTTCGAACAGTATAAGCAGGAGCATCTCCTTGAAGAAGACCAAGCTGAGTACACCGAAGAAACACCGATCGAAGGAACGCTGTTCACTTTCGATCCGAACACTTTGGACAGTGCCGGTTTCGTTCGCCTTGGTCTACGATCCAAAACCGTACATATGCTGCTCAACTGGCGCAGGAAAGGCAAAAAATTCTATAGAAAAGAAGACCTTAAGCCCCTCTACACGCTTAAGGAAGAACAGTATAATCTCCTCGCTCCATATATTTCTATTGCTGCCAGAGAAGAGAGTCGGTTCGGCGCTTTTGAAAAATCGCAATCACTGCCCGACGAGGTAGATCTAAACACTGCGGATTCCGCCACTCTTGTAAGGCTCAAGGGTATCGGTCCTACCCTTGCACATAAAATTATCAATAGAAGAGCAGCGCTCGGTGGTTTTCTCAGCCACGAACAACTGCTGGAGGTTTATCGTTTTGCAGATACTACCTTTGATATGCTGAAAACAAGGCTTACTATCAACCCGCAATCAGTAAAAAAGCTACGACTTAATACCGCCTCGTTCGAACAGTTGCGTGAACATCCATACATCGGCGAAGAGATGGCCAGGAACATCATTATGCTGCGAGAAGGCCTAAAGAGGTACGGCAATATTGAGCAGTTACGGCAGGTTCCGTTGATGAATGCAGAAAAATATCGTAAAATTGCGCCCTATTTCGTGCTTGAATAATTGTCGACTATGGATTTTAAATATACCGATACGCAGGTTCAGATTGCGGAGATGATAAGGGACTTTGCTGGTAAGCATATCCGCCCTTATATGATGGAGTGGGATGAAACCCAGAAATTTCCGGTTGACCTTTTTCATCAAATGGGCGAGCTGGGGTTGATGGGTGTGCTGGTGCCAACAGAATATGGCGGCTCCGGCCTGGGCTATTTCGAGTATGTAACGGTAGTGAGTGAAATTGCAAAGGTTTGTGGCTCCATAGGTCTTTCCGTAGCCGCACATAATTCTTTATGCACAGGCCATATCCTTTATTTTGGCAACGAGGAACAAAAGAAGAAGTATCTCCCTAAACTGGCCACCGGAGAATGGATAGGCGCATGGGGACTGACAGAGGCAAACACAGGCAGCGACGCAGGAAATATGCGGTGCACTGCAACTCGTGATGGCAACGACTGGGTACTTAATGGCACAAAGAACTGGATCACCCACGGCATTTCCAGCAATGTAACTGTGGTACTGGCACGTACCGGAGAACCACGTACCAAAAGCAATGTAACAGCATTTATAGTTGAAAGAGGAACGCCTGGCTTTTCTGCCGGAAAGAAGGAGAATAAACTTGGCATGCGTGCTTCCGAGACCGCGGAATTGATTTTTGATAATTGTCGGATTTCTGATAGTCAGCGTATGGGTGAAGTTGGAGATGGCTTCCGCCAGGCAATGAAAGTGTTGGATGGAGGTCGTATTTCCATAGCATCTCTTGCGCTTGGTATTGCCAAGGGAGCATATGAAGCTGCTCTAAAATATTCGAAAGAACGCCATCAGTTCGACCAACCTATTGCTAACTTCCAGGCGATTGCCTTTAAGCTTGCAGATATGGCTACAAAGATTGAAGTGGCTGAAAACCTTATCCTCCTGGCTGCAGATAAAAAGAACCGGCATGAGCCCATGACAAAGGAATCTGCAATGGCGAAATATTACGCTTCCGAAATATCCGTGCAGATTGCCACCGATGCGGTACAGGTCTTCGGTGGTTACGGATATACCAAGGATTTCCCTGTTGAAAAATACTATCGCGACAGCAAGCTCTGTACGATAGGAGAGGGTACCAGCGAGATTCAAAAGCTTGTCATCTCAAGAGAAATATTAAAATAAGAAGATATTAAAGCCGTTTGGCATTTTGAAAAGTAGAGGCAGACACATGGTTTGCCTTTACTTTTTTCCTGACCAATTAATCTTATTCACGAAAGGAATTAGCCCGCAAATGCCTAAAAGTTGCCTCAAAATCTGAGCGGAATTCTTACGAACCTGATTTCGGGTTAAGCGAACAGGGATAATTGTCATTGTTTGTAAAAAGCGGCGATCAATTTGGGATTTGTTTCTTCAACCACCTTTCGGGCGGGAGGTTTCTTTGGTAAGAAGGAATTGCAGACATGAACCGAACTTGCTATAAGATGCGCCTAAGGCCAATCCCCAACTCTTGAAAGATTTTCTTAGACTCTTTTGAGTTTTTGTCAAACTCAAAAGAGTTTGGCTTCAACTCAATTGAGATTGTCTTCAACTCATATGAGTTTGAGCCAATCCCTTATTTGTCCAGGTAAGACTCTTATGAGATGGAGCTCTTTCAATATCGATCCGAAGCAAACTCATGTGAGTTGAAAAAAAACTCTAAAGAGTTGCAGAGAAACTCATGTGAGATTTTGTAACTCACAAGAGTTTGCGACAAACTCATTTTAGTCTGAGACAAACTCTTAAGAGATTGACGGAAATCCTGTAGAAATTGAAAGAAACGAGGCAAAATTTGGAGGAAGGCAGAAAAGAAATAACAAAGAGCAATAAAGCATTGTAGATGCACCCTCTTAGTTTAAAGCAAGCCTTAATATATTTACGTCAGAGCCGAATATGCCTCAGACAGTTGATAAAGTCAAAACCTCCTTTCTCTTTTAATCCGGCAACAACAACTACGTCTTTGCTCTTATCCTGAACTCAGGTTACGAACTGTGCTAAATAGTGATTAATTCTTTCCCTGCCAGTTTGACGGGCTTCCGCCCAAGGCGTTTATAGCGATATCTTTAATGCGAATTGCAATCCCAGTCGTTAACTGTCCTGCATCAGGAGGAAGACTAATATAAACCGGAAAGCAACGGTTCGTCCAGTATGCAGGCAAATCATCATGTTTACATGTAAAACGCAGTTTATCAGTAAGCTACATCATTCACAACGTAAAGAAAATACCCCAAAACCCATTTTAATAAGCCTTTGTCTCAACTCAATTGTCCTTTTTCTCCACCCAATTTCTATTTGTGTCTACCGCCTATCTATACGTGGTTGTTGCCTATTTACTTTTTCTCTTTGCAAATGTGTTTTTTGATTACCAGTACCTGTGTGCCTCTATGTACTATTTAAAATCTTCTTTCCCATATCACATTTTCTTTACCGAATAGTTAATTGGCTCTATTGCCTATTCGATAAACTCCATCCAATAGTGTATTGAGTCAACTCAATAGTGGGTTGGTACAAAGCACTATTAGGTTGACACAAAGACCATTTGAGTTGAGACAAAGTTCTTTTGAATTGGGATTAGGGCAGTTTGAGTCGCTTCAGGTCCGAAACGTTCTGCCTTTTTGGCCTGTTCTACCGGCTGTAAAAAAAGGAAATTTCGGGAGGAAGGCGGCTTTACTCCTCTTCGTTCTTTCGCTTTAAAATAGCAGCGGCAATCAAAGACACAACGATACCTACAGGCAATACCTCCCCAACTGTAGTTATAAATCTCACCGGAAACTTGCGATAGTCAGTGCCCCATTTTTGCATTTCTTGCTTACGTTTTTCTATCTCAGGCGCAGACCTTTTGTTCTTTTCCATTTGTCTTACCTGCATCGTAGTATACACTTCCACGAAGTTTTTTCCTTTCGTATGATAATAAACTTCCCATACCGAGGCGTAGAACAAAGCAGAAATCAAGGCTACGTATAATCCTGAAACAAAGGCCTCCCTAAAACTAATAGCCCCACCAAGCTTTTTTCTGTAGGAAATGATAGCGACAAAGATGAATGCCGCCGCGATGATGATGCATGCAAGGCCGACAATGGTGGCGTTTTTCATGTCCATGTCGTCTGCAGAAGACATCGGAAACAACAGGAAAGGAATACATGAAACGATGCCTGAAAGCAGACCGTAAATGAGCGCTATTCGTAACATATCGCTTGCTTTAAGATTTTAGAACAAGGTAGTTATATAATAGATACCTGCGGCCATAAGGGCGCTCACCGGAATAGTAAGAATCCATGCCCAAAGGAGGTTGATAGTAACGCCCCAGCGAACGGCAGACAAACGCTTTGTAGCACCTACACCAATAATAGAACCTGTAATCGTGTGGGTCGTACTCACAGGGATTTTTAATTGTTCCGTTACAAAAAGCGTAATGGCACCAGCCGTTTCAGCGGCTACACCCTCAAATGGCGTTACTTTCGTTATACGTGTACCCATTGTTTTAATGATCTTCCAGCCGCCGCTCATGGTACCGGCAGCGATAGCGGTATAACACGCGATTGGTACCCACCACGGCATCACACTATTAATATCAGTAACACTCATCGGGTCTATACCCTGATTAATGACAATAGCGACAGTGATGATACCCATTACCTTCTGAGCATCATTACCACCATGACCGATGCTGAATGCAGCCGATGAAACCAGTTGCATCCGCTTAAACCATAATTGAGATTTCGCAACATTGAGGCTACTCAGAAATAGAGTGAAGATGCTCATCGCGACCACAATGAGGCCCATCAGTATCCATTTAAAATTGCCACTATAGAAAAGCACCTTTAAGAAGTAGCTGTCATAATGTGTTTTCAGTTTCGCAGGGTCCGTTTCCAGGTGGAATATCAAAAACACGATAACTATTGCAATGATACCGAGAGAAATCAGCTTTGGTATTATGCTCTTCCTGTAAGCATTTACAAACCACAGGGAAATAATAAATGCGATGACCATACCGATAACCGGGGCCAGGACAATAAATGCGACCGTCTTAATAACAGGCTCAGCATTTACGGCATCCATACCACCGTTGGCAATGGCAGCACCTGCAAAGCCGCCGATCAGCGTATGTGAAGAGCTGGAGGGAATGCCATACCACCATGTAAGCAGATTCCAGATAACAGCGGCTACAATGCCTGAAAGAACTACCGCCAGCGTTGCATGCTTGGCGATTTTTGATATTGTATCGGCTACGCCGTGGTCTTTGAAGATGAAGAAGGCGATAAAGTTGAACATCGCTGCCCAAAGAACTGCCTGAAAAGGAGTAAGCACCTTGGTGGAAACAATGGTCGCTATTGAATTAGCAGCATCATGAAAGCCATTGATGAAATCGAAAATAAGTGACAATGCAATAATCGCTATAAGCAGTGCAGTCATAAAACCTGTGTGTGGTGAGAACGTTTAGGCGTACTTAATAATGATAGATTCAATAACATTTGCCGCATCTTCACATTTATCTGTCACGATTTCCAGCATTTCGTAAAGATCCTTTTTCTTAATCAGCTCTACAGGATCAATGCGGGAAGAAAACAACTGTATCATTGCCTTGTCCAGCAAATCATCGCCCTCGTTTTCAAGGCTGTTGATCAATACGCAGGATTCTGTAATAGCACGAAGGTCCTTCATGTCCCGCAGTTCTTTCACTGCTTTATTCAGGGCCTGTATGGATCGGGTGATGACATCCGCAAAAGCTTTTGTGATCTCATCTGCTCCATCATGCATCGAGTAGTTGCTGATGCGCTTGGCGGCTCCCCACATATAATCGGCAATATCATCAAGCGAAGTGGCGAGCATGTGAATGTCTTCGCGGTCGAATGGTGTTATAAAGTTTCTTCCTAATTCAATAAAGACACGATGTGTTATCTCGTCATTTTTATGCTCAAACTCCTCAAGGCTCTTCAATAACTGACTTTTCCTCACATGGTCTGTTTCTATAGAAGCTGCAGTAAAAACCGCGGCCATATCTGCCAAAACATTCGCCACTTCTTCAAACAAACCGTAAAAAACACGGTCTTTTGGCATAAATAACTTTACGAAGGACGTGAATCCCATAACGTGTCTTTAATTTTTGTTTGCAAAAGTATTCCCATAGTCGTTCATTACGAGTGCTGTTCGAAATGATAATGATTTCTTAACCTACACCCGTCATAAAAACTAAGCCGAAGCGTCTAAGGCGGCATTAAAGTCTGAAGATGAATGGGTTATCAGTAACTCTACAGTAAGGATAGATGTTGGCAGCGCGCTTAATCTGATCGCGACATCATCTTTGTAGCCGCACTCGCGGGTCTAACCAGCCGTAAAGCATATCCGTAACGAGGTTCACGATAATGAAAATGAAGGCGGTCAGCAGTACGGAACCCATAACCATAGGAAAATCAAACTTATCGAGCGCATCCACAGTTAGCTTTCCGATTCCTTTCCAGCCAAAGATATATTCGATAAAAAAGGAGCCTGCCAGCAATTCTGCCAGCCAACCGGAGATAGCAGTAACCACAGGGTTGAGGGCGTTTGGCAGCGCGTGCCGGAATACTACCTGTCTTTGGGACAAGCCCTTTGCATAAGCGGTTCGGATATAGTCCTGCGATAATACATCGAGCAAGGCACTCCTGGTAAGTTGCGTAATGATAGCCAGTGGACGGATGCCTAATGCAATGGCAGGAAGAATCATGTTTTTCAGCACCAGGTGCCGACCTGTAAAGGGATCATATTCCCACAAGCTGCCGGTCATGTTTAATCCGGTGTACTTGCTTAGCAGAAAGCCAAATACATAGGCAATGATCAAACCGGCGAAGAAAGATGGCATCGATATACCGGCCACACTGGCTGCGATGGAGGAGGTATCTAACCAGGTATCTTTTTTAAGTGCTGCTAAGGTACCGAGCAATATTCCGAGGATGGTAGCAATAGTCATTGCGGCCAATGCAAGGACGACTGTTCCTGGCAATGCTTCCATCAGCACAGAACCAACTTCTCTCTTTGTCCGGTAAGACCTTCCAAGATAGGGGAACTTCAATGCAATGCACTTTTCATTCCCCAGGGGAATAAGCTTTGCAAAATCATATTTCGCACGGGCAGCGCTGTCTGTTCCGACAATGCCTATTGGAGAAAGGTCATTGAGAAAAAGGAAGTACCGGGTAGCGACGGGCTTATCCAGATTCATTTCTTTGCGCACGTTTTCCAGCGATTGCAGATCGCTTCGTTGCCCCATGGTAAGCCGGGCAGGATCTCCCGGCAATACATTGAACAGGAAGAAGACAAGCGTTACTACTCCCAGCAACACCAGAATGCTATATCTTATCCTCTTGCCCAGAAATCGCAGCACTATTTTACAAGCTTAAGATTGCCATTGTCCATCGAAATGTCTTTTGGATAGTCTCTGAAACTCCATTTATGTTGTATCACACCATCTTTCAGCAGCATTAGTCCCGGATTGGAACGCATTGCTGTTTTATTCGCTGTGGCATCTACAATCAGGTAGTCGGCAGGGTATAATTTGTTTTGTTCTTTAAAGGCAGCAGTCGCTTCCTTGTTCCCTGAACTCAGCACATAAAAAGGAATATTTAGCTCACTCGCTTTTTTCATCAGTTGACGCAAAGTCTCCATGTTATCGGTGCGAGCATTTCCCGGGTCTTTTACAAACAGGAAGAACACATAGCAGGGAGTGGTAAGAATGGCCTGCGTCTGATCATTCATATTCTCATCGTTCAGTATAAAGTCCTTTATCGCCGGTTCGGCATTTCCTTTCTTTACCAGTTTACTCTTGCTATCGACAAATTTCCAGGTTGTATCCTGCCATGGATAGTTTTCCATAGTGAATTCCTGCTGTTTGCCGTCCTTCTCGTAGATCATTATTGTTTCATACTTATCAGGGATAGCGCCGGGAGGAATCTGGGTTTTCTCATAAATGTTAGTGCCTACTTTGTAAGGAAGGCAGTCATAAAAAGGAAGATGTTCCAGTGTCCACCATTGAATAAAGAATGCAAAAAAGATAGCCAGCACCATTAATGCTGTGGTAACATATCCGCTGAAGAGTGGTTTTACTTTTTTCCGGAAAAGGAATAAGATGATAACCAGGACCAGCAGGATCACATCCTTCCAGAAGGTCTCTGCATTGGATATCTTAATACAGTCGCCAAAGCAGCCGCATTCCTTTATCTTATCAGTGAGATATACATAGGCAGTGAGAAAGGTAAAGAAACCAGTGAGTAATAGAAGCAGAAAAGAAAACACTCTAAAAGCTGCGCCCAGCAGGAGCGCTACGCCGGCAATAATCTCGAAGCCGATCATAGTAATGGACAAGGCAAGTGAATATTTCATTGCCCACATGGTGCCCCACACTTCGAAAAATTCATTCATCTTATAGCTCAGTCCCAGCGGATCGTTTGCTTTTACCAATCCGGAGAAGATAAACAGGACGCCGACAACAATTCTGAAAAGCCAAAGGATGTACTTCATGTTTGTGTGTGTGTTTAGGTTTTTATTTGAAGTGTGTTAGATACTCTTTTTGTTCTTGGTCTCAGCCGCATTTCATCTCTTATCGTTTGCTTCTTCACTCATCTTTATCAAAGCAAAAATTCCGTAATTCACTATATCTGCGAAGTTTGCTTCAATACCTTCTGAGACAGTTGTTTTTCCGTCGTTGGAAAGTATCTGTTTAATTCTTAACAATTTCACAAGAATCAGATCAACGAATGATTGCTGACCCATATCTCGCCAGGCTTCGCCATAGTCGTGGTTTTTCTCAAGCATCAGATCCTGCACTTTCTTCGCTTCCTGCTCATACCATTTCTTTGCTTCTTCGCCTGACAGTTCAAGATTATCCTCATTGGTGATAGCAGACTGTATCAGCGCTATAATGCCGTAGTTTACAATCCCGACAAACTCGCTCTCAATGCTGTCTTGTATCTTTTGTATTCCCTTTTCCTGTATCTGACGAATACGCCATGCCTTTATATAAATCTGATCTACGATTGAGATAGTTCTCAGCACTCGCCATGAAGTGCCATAATCCTTCGCTTTTTTTGCATATAAATCCTTGCATCGGTCTATTACCTCTCTATACTGTTTCAAAGTATTTGTTTCCGCCATGTTGCTGCTGATTGTATCCTGCATTTACTTTGTGTAAGATGACTTCCAAAAATACATTATTACCCGTACAAACAACTTTGCAAAGCAAGGGGCGACTAATAGATCTCTCCCGGCCTGTGGTTATGGGGATTCTGAATGCCACACCAGACAGCTTTTATAACAAGGGTAGGGAAAGCAGTGTGGACGAGCTGTTAGGCAATGCAGAGCGCATGCTGCAGGAAGGTGCTTTGATACTGGATGTAGGCGGCGCTTCCACAAGACCTAAATCTGAGATAATAGATGTTGACGAAGAACTGCGTCGTGTACTGCCGGTTATAACAGCTATTCATCAGCGTTTTCCTGAGGTCTGGCTTTCTGTAGACACGTATCATGCACGAACTGCCGAGGAAGCGGTAAATGCAGGCGTTTCACTGGTGAATGATGTAAGCAGTGGAAGATTTGACAAGAGAATGCTTGAGACGGTGGCGGCGCTTGGCGTACCCTATATAGCAATGCACTTGCAGGGAACACCTCAAACGATGCAGGACAACCCGCAGTATGAGGATGTGGTATATGAAGTGCACAACGCATTAAGAGAAGTATGCGATGCCTGCAAGACCGCAGGAATCAAAGATGTGATTGCTGACCCCGGCTTTGGCTTTGGCAAAACAGTAGAGCATAACTTTTCGTTGCTCAAAAATCTCCATACTTTTCGTATGCTTGGCAGGCCGGTGTTGGCAGGCCTTTCAAGGAAGTCGATGATTTGTAAAGCCCTTCGCCTATCCCCGGATCATGCTCTTAACGGTACAACGGCACTGCATATGATTGCTCTGCAACAAGGGGCAAACATCCTCAGGGTACACGATGTGAAAGAAGCCTTGGAGGTAGTGAAACTTTTTGAAATCCTAAACCTGACGTACTAAAACGACGAGAACAATATGATCGCTACAACACCAGCACCGCTATACTATGTAGTAATATTCACCTCTATAAGAACAGAGGCTGACAATGGCTACGAGGCGATGGCAAACGAAATGGCAGCGCTGGTAAAGCAACAGCCCGGCTTTCTGGGTTTCGAAAGTGCGAGAAATGAGGTAGGTATTACCTTTCTTACTGGGAAAGCCTCGAAGCCATTGCTGCCTGGAAGCAAAATGAACGACATCTTGTTGCCCAGCATAAAGGCAAAACCGAATGGTACAAAAGCTATAAGACGAGAGTGTGTAAGGTAGAAAGGGATTACTCCAACACCACAGAATACTCCAACACCACAGAATAAAAAAGTTGTCCATAGCAGGAGTTTCACTTGCCGCTCCTTGTAATGGCGCATATTGAACTGGAATAAAGGACAAATCCTTTTAGCCGCTTCAGTCGCGAGGTTTTCAAAAGCCGAAAGTACCGCGTAAGAGCATCTATTCCGCTCTCAGCTGGGTGTCGGTATAGATTTTATTGCAAGAAATCAGTTGATTGAAGCAATCTTATATATGCTATGATCTTTTCGCCCTGCTTTTAAAGGAAGTGAAATGTGCTGCCAGACTGATGGGACAAAAGTGAATTATAGAAAAAGCCGCCTCAAGGCTTTTTGAGGCGGCTGATCACTTTTTAAACTTTAAGTCTATTGAACAATAATTCGTGTCCTGGTGGTTGTTTCACCCTGTACCACTTCTACGAAATAAATAGTAGGGGCAAGGTTAGACATATCAAATTTCACCTTGGTTCCATCTTCCGCAGCTACTACTTTTCTCATCACTAATCTTCCATGCATATCCATAATGCGAATGTCTGAAGACTCGTTTGTTGACGGTATAACTAACGTAAAGCTTCCATTGTTCGGATTCGGGTATACCTTCACTTCTTCCGCAGTAATTGCCTGTGTCATTTTGAGGTTGCCACCACAAGTTTGATCGCAGCTTCCAAGATGGTCGCCACTGTGATTACTCAGGTGTGCTGCCACTGCATTCGTGCTGATAGTAAGTGTGTGAGCATTACTATTATTACCATTCGGTACATGGCAAATGTTCACCTTACTAGTCGGTTGACCATTTTTATACTCTCTGATGTCTTTTACACAAAACACAACAGGAGCAGCCACAGTGTTGGAGCAACCAAATTCATTTGTCACCTCCACCGTGTAGCTATATAGACCTCCCATTAAAGGAGTGAAGGTTGTTGTTTGCTGATTTGTATTGCTTAAACTATTGCTTGTTGCACTTACCGACCAGTCGTAGCTAAACGCTGTTCCATTAACTGCATTTGCAGTGAGCGTTGCTGTCTGAGGGCCATAGCCGAGATAGATATTGGTCGGCACGCCTCCTGTGAAAACACTGTTAGCCGGTGTCACTGTAATGCTGGCAGATGGAATAGAACCAACAACAGTTACGATCGCCGTAGCCGAGTTCGTGTTACCATTTGCATCTGCAACCGTTAATGTTACCGTATTGCTGCCAATATCGCCACAATCGAAACTGCTATTATCCAGCGTGTAGGTCAATAGCCCGGTGCAATTATCATAAGAGCCATTATTCACCTCTGCTGCTGTAATTTGTACCGCTCCATTTTCAAGCGTTACTGTTACTGGCTGAGTAATTACTGTTGGTGCAGTTGTATCGTGAATAGTTACAGTTTGAGTTTGCGTATTGGTATTTCCATTTCCATCATCATAAGTCCAATGTATGGTGTAAGTACCCTGCGCGTTGTAGGTTAAAGGATCGGTTGTTGTTGCTGTAACTGTACCGGCACAAATGTCCGTAGCTGTTGGTGTTGTCGTCACCGTAGCAGAACATTCGGCTGAAATGGCTGGCAACGTTGCCATATCAAGGGCTGGCGCAGTGCTATCGTTTACGGTAACAGTAAAGCTGCAGGTCGCATATCCGCAAGTATTGGTTGCAGTAACAATTACATTCGTAACGCCCTTATTGAAAGTAGCACCTGAGCCTGTACCAGATCCGGAACCCACAGTAGCGCCTGAGAAAGCGTAAGTGTAAGCAGGTGCGGGGGTACCAGTCGCGGTTGTTGTATAATTTACTATTTGATTACAATTCGCGCCTGCTGCCAATGTTTGGTTAGCGGCACAAACCGTAAAGGCTGGCACAATACAAGCAACGTCTATATCAAAATTTTGTGCCACTTCACCCGGATTTCCATGATGATAAATATCTTCAGCTTCCAGATCTACTGCATTGAGTCCTACGTTTGCAGCGGTGGGTGTGCCGGTTAGTGTTGCAGTTCCGTCATGATTGTCTGTAAACGTCAACCACGAAGGGAGGGTAGATGCGATTATGTCTAAGGCGTCGCCATAGCTCTGGTCAGGATCAGCTACAACAATATTGTAAGTATAAGGTACGCCTACAGCCGCAGTGGTAATCGCTGTGCTTGTAAAGGCTGGCGGAGTATTAACAACGATCTGATACTCACGTGTACTGAAGATGGTAGGGTATGCGCTGATGGTAGCTGTATAATCTAAAGAATGAACTCCCCATTCGGCCGGTGTTGGTGTCCAGCTAAGGGTAGTTGTACCGGGATTGGCACCGGCTGTAGGTACAGCGGGTGAAAGGGTTGCGCCTGAAGGCACCGAGGCATACGCAATGCTAACATTAGAGCCGAGACCACTTTGAGCGGTAATAACATCCTGATGTAGCTGACCAGTCACGATCTGGCGTAAAGAAGCCTCTCCGGGAGTAGGACTAACAAAAGTTGGTGCCGGTTCTGAAACAACTTTAAGTGTAACGGAAGTTGTTGTTTGTACGCCAACGTTATCCGTCGCAATAAAGTTCAGCACATTCGTTGAGCCAACTTGTGCGGCGGAAGGTGTCCAGGAGAAAGTAGTCGTAGATTGTCCGCTTCCTGTAGCCGGAAGTGCAGGAGAAAAGTTAGACGACGTAATATAAGAAGGTAAACCAGCAACGGAAAGGCTTACAGTCGAACCTGGATCTGTATCGGTTGCATGAATCGGAAAGGAAATTGTTTGTCCTGCGATTACATTATAGGTTGTTCCATTAGTTGGGGTCATATTGGCACTGTAATCAAATGCAGGCGGATTGGACGGGCCTACTATCTGGATGATAAAGTCAAGCATGATCTGATTTCCGTCATTATCAGTGACGGTAACCATTGCATTGTAGAGCTGACCGATCGACTTTCCTACTGTGTTCAGTGTTATCTGACCTGTTGTGCTGTTTACGGAGAAGCCAGAAGGGTTTGATTCACCAGCCAGATATCCTGTGAAAGCCGGGACGCCAAAGGTGAGCGTAGAACCGGGGTCTGGATCTGAAGCCGGAATAACAAACGTAGCAGCAGTTGCGTTCGTAGGCATGTTGATGATAGCCGGCATAGTAGAGACAGGGGTATTGCCTGCTGCGCCTGTGTTCAGCGTAATGTTTTCATACCAGTTTTGGTCATGATTATTAATGGTAGTGCTGATTTTACAACAGTTGTAGGCGTAAATGAGCGTTGGAGTTGCGCTTTTGTTCAATGTGATCGTTGTACTTCCCGTCGCATTTGTCCATTGTCCGCTGGGATCTGTTACAGTAGCTTTATAGATAGTAAAAGAACCTGTGTTACCGCCCGTAATATTGAAATACGAGGCCGGATCCGCCGCGTTTAACCGCCAGGCTTCCGATAAGTTAATCTGATAAGTAACAGTGGTGCTTGTTTCAGATAGCTTAGTAGCCGAAACATTTCCATAACGATAGTGCGATGCAATAGCATCAGATGAAAAAGACCAAAGACATGCGATCATTAAGAGATTGCGCAACCTTTGGCGAAAAACAGTACTTGTTTTAAAATTCATGTTTTTTTGTTTTTTTAAAGAAATGAATGTTTTGGTGTGATGATAAAAGCTCCCCAACAGGCCGGGAGCACGGATTTTGCTATTCATATATTTTAATGAAGGAACTTATTGAGTTCGCTATTTCTGTCGCTTCCTTATGGTAAATGCCAGATAGCCGCTTGGTGGCCTGCCATGGTAAATTGCGGTCCGAATCAATGCAAGCGTAATTGAATTACGCCTTTTAAAACAGTTTGCTAAAGCATGAATAAGGATAGGACAAAGATGTACAAAATTTTTTCTTAATGCAAGCTTTTGTACTATCTATAAGAAAGGCTCGGCTGTAAGAAACACGATTATATTAAAGACTAAGAGGAACAAAACAAGCTGCAAGGCTTTCCCCCGGCATGTTTCAGAATTGTAAGGAAAACCTATAAGTCATTCAAGACCTTATAGATTTATATTGTCGTAGCCTGAGTTCTCGAAAATGAGATAACGGGCTTGCAGCAAAGGTTCTTTGTGACCTGGCTATTTAGGAATACCAGGCGTTTTGTATCTCCATAGAGGTCGAACTGCTGAATCAGTAGGAGCAGATCTGTGTGTCCGCCTGCCTTTACCCCAGCATCGGGTGTCTTTTAAATTCTTTGCTTCGGTCAAATAAGTAGCGATACGTTGCCAGCTTTCTGTTGCAGTGTGTACCGAGGCTCTGCGCAATGTTCACCATCTTAGGATTAAAGTCCCCGATCCACATCATTTCATAGTCTTCATATTTACGCTCCGGCTGAACCACCTTTGCGGCCTCAATGATCAAAAAAGCATCTACGCCCTTTCCCTGAAATTCAGGAATGATACCGAACACCAGACCGATGAAGCGCGAACACTTTCCAAACTTCTGCAACCATAGAAAGTAAAGCTTTTGCAATAAGCCAAACTTTCCGTCCATGTGTTTGAAGTATTGATTGAGATCCGGAAGGTTTACCCATATTGCTATCGGTTCTTCTTTGTAGTATACAAACCAGGTAATGTGCTCATCCATTACCGGTTTCATTTGATGAAACATTTTTTTTACCGTACGTTCCTCCAGTTGCTTCCCGCCGCCATGGCCTGCCCACGCCTTGTTATAGACATAGGTAAAATCTTTGGCGTACTTGTCCAGTTCAGACTTGTTTATCATTATGGCTCTGTAGTTCTTGTCTTGCGAAAGTTCGTGATGGCGGGCATAAAACTTTTCCTGCAAGATGGAATTTACCTTCATGACAAAGCAAAGCTGGTAGAAATAAGGTTGGAAACCGTAGTTCTCAAACAGTTGCTGATAATAAGGCAGATTGTAGTTCATACAGTATAGCGGCTCCTGAAATCCCTCCACCTGCAGGCCCCACCACCTGTCCCGCTCGCCGAAGTTGATAGGCCCGTCCATCGCTTCCATCCCTCTTTCCTGCAGCCAGTTCTTACAATGATCAAAAATGAAATTTGCAGCCTCCTGGTCATTCACACATTCAAAGAAGCCGATGCCGCCTGTTGGCTGCTCGTTCTTATATTTCTTGTTCACAAATGTTGCCACGCGTCCGATCGTCTTTCCATGGTCGTCCTTCAGCAGCCAGCGCACACATTCGCCCTGTTTGAAAAACTTGTTTTTTTCCGGGTTAAAGACTTCTTCCACGTCTTTATCCAGCGGACGTATCCAGTTAGGGTCATTCTTATAAATCTCAACCGGCACCTCCAGAAAGGCACGTTTGTCGGCATCGGTTTTTACTTCCAGCATCTGCATAAGACCAGCATTAGCCGCGCAAATTAAAATATTCCGGCTGTAAGACTTAGTTTCGAAGAGGTAAAAGATTTCTGATGAAAGCAAAGCTGATCACTTTATCGTTTATCTTATTGTCTGTAGCTTGCTTCGCCCAGGGCGCTTCTACTGCTTATCACGCGTTGGTCCTTAAATGGAATCCCTTGACTTTGATAGGCTATTCTTCGGTACAGATCGGCGGAGAATATTTTTTAAATCGCCGCAACTCCCTTCAGCTGGAATGCGGGTTAATAACTCCGCTTTTCGAAAAAGCCGCTATTTCATCAGAAAACAATCAGGGATACAGAGTGAAACTCCAGTACAGACGTTATTTTCAGAAATGGTTTGTAGCGCCGGAATTTCACTTTGTTTCAGCTCAGTATCATGCATCAAAGTCATTTGCCCAAAATTTTGTTACTGATTCAAATCGCATAAGGCAACCGGTCGATGAAGAATCATACAATGTGAGTATCAGTAAAAGATCAGTTTCGCTAAGTCTTACTTCCGGCATACAGTTCCTGGAGAGTAGAACAATCGGCATTGAGTTTTATTGGGGAATAGGAGTAAGGTATGAATCTACCGATTTTTCCGGCGCTCCGGCGGACAGAGAGCTTGTGCCTTATGTTGGCCATATCACTCCTCTGAGCTTCGACAACGATGAGGGAGACCGATTTTTGTTCAATGTTGTCGCGGGACTCCATATTGATTTCAAAATTGCTGGAAACAGGCATCCGCGGATAAAAGAGTCGCACGACGATTTTCAACATCCTTTCAACTAATCTATCTTTGCGGCCATCATGACGGCATATAATATTCTTCTTTTGGGTTCTGGTGGAAGAGAAAGCGCTTTTGCGTGGAAACTCCGGCAGTCTAAGTTTTGCAAAGAATTGTTCATAGCGCCCGGTAACGCCGGCACAGCGCATTATGGAACCAATGTGAATATGTCCGTAACGGACCTCGAGGCCATAAAAGATTTCTGCCTTTCTAATAATGTCGATCTTGTTTTGCCAGGTGGCGAAGACGCTTTAGTGGCAGGCATCTATGATTATTTTCAGAAGGATACCCAGCTTAATCACATCATAGTAGCAGGTCCTTCTAAAGAGGGAGCGCAGCTTGAGGGCAGCAAGGCATTTGCCAAACAATTCATGCAAAGGCACAACATTCCCACTGCCGGCTATAAAGAGTTCAACGAAAATAACTTTGAGGAAGGCCTTGAATATATCCGCCAGCATTCGCTGCCTGTAGTTTTGAAGGCCGACGGACTGGCAGCAGGCAAGGGTGTTGTCATTGCCGAAAATACGGATGAGGCGATAGATGCCTTTACCAAAATGATTCGCGAAGGACAGTTTGGTGATGCAAGCAAAAAAGTAGTGATCGAACAATTTCTTACCGGCATTGAGCTTTCCGTTTTCGTAATGACGGATGGAACTAATTATGTTTTATTGCCGGGGGCGAAGGATTATAAACGTATCGGTGAAGGTGATACAGGGCTAAATACCGGGGGGATGGGTGCCATCTCTCCTGTGCCTTTTGCAGACAATACGTTTATGCAAAAAGTAAAGGAAAAGATTATAGATCCAACGGTGAATGGATTGAAAGAAGAACAGATAAGTTATAAAGGGTTTATATTTTTTGGCCTGATCAATGTTGATGGCGAACCGTATGTGATAGAATACAATTGCCGGATGGGTGATCCGGAAACAGAAGTGGTGATGCCAAGGCTGAAGAGCGATCTGGTAGAGTTGCTTGCTGCAATGCATGAAGAAAGACTGAATGAGATATCCGTAACGCATGACGACAGATCCGCATGCACGGTAATGCTGGTGAGCAAAGGATATCCTGACAGCTATGAAAAGGGCAAGGTAATGAGCGGCTTTGACCAAGTGGAAGGAAGTATATTATTTCATGCAGGCACAGCGGTAAAGGACAATGAAACCGTTACCAATGGTGGCCGTGTTATTGCAATCACCTCTTACGGAGTAGATATAAAAGATGCGCTTGCCACCTCTTATGAAAACGCTTCTAATATCTCATTCGAAGGCAAATACTTCCGAAGAGATATTGGCTACGAATTCCATATTTCCACTACCTGATCGGCTAACATTCTTTTTGGAAGTCCAAAAGACATTTTAGGACTTCCAAAACTCATTTTAGGACTTCCAAAAGAGAGATTAGGACTTCCAAAAATCATTTTGGTACTTCCCAAAGAGAGTTTTGGACTTCAAAAAAACATTTTAGGACTTCCAAAAGGGAGTGTAGGACTTCTAAAAACTATTTTAGGACTTCCAAAAGAGAGTTTTGAACTTCCAAAAACTATTTTAGGACTTCCAAAAAGGAGTTTAGGACTTCCAAAAATCATTTTAGGACTTTTAAAAGGGAGTTTAGGACTTCTAAAAGTGTGTTTAGGACTTTTGAAAACTGTTTTAGGACTTCTAAAAGTCAGTTTAGGATTTAGGTAGCTTTGTCGCACACCTGCTGGATGAGAGTCGTGATATTGCCAATATTCAAAGGCTGTTAGCGCATAATGATTTGAAAACGGCTCCGTTATTTGCACGTAACAACGCGGGATCTATTGAATATTGAGAGTCCGATAGAAGGTCTGGATTTATAAAAAGGGAAACAGATCGTCTGCTTTTGTGATGAGGTGCGGATGGTAAGCGAAAGCTTCAAAGGGTTTGGAGATGCAATTTTTTTTTCGACAATATTTGAGTTTAGCGACAACTCTTTTCTGGGGCACTGCTGACTTCTACAGACTGCAAGAAACAAACCGACATGCGATACATTTTGACGATATTTATTTTTGGTTTTGCTTTTCAAACATTCGGACAAGATTTGAAAACAATTCAGAAAGACCTTCAGCAAACTGTTATTTCAGACCTAAAGGAAGTCCGAAAAAAAGCAAACAACATATATCGACTTGACCCTTACAACGAATTTGCGACTTATTATTTGGCTACATCTTACAAATACACAAACCATAATGACTCCATTCCTATTTTGTTTGCAAAACTTAAGAGCATTAACCCTGAAAATCCGACACCATATATTTTAAGTGCGAAAATTCAGTTTCAAGAGCTTTCAATTTCCGACACTTCACGACTTGCCGAATTGAGGATTGCTTTAAAACTCGACAGCACAAACTTTGAAGCTCATTATCTCTTAGGGACATCGTATTACACTTTGTTCAATAAGCAACAGACAAACTATTATGCTGCTGAAAGTCGCTTCCATCTTATAAAGGCGACACAAATAGACAACTCTTCTTTGGCTTACTTGAAATATCCAATCATTCAAACATCTTTCTTTTTACAAGACAGGAATTTCATTTCTGCTTATGACAGTAAAGAAGCTTCGCCATCAACAGACAGTCTAAATATTCCTAAAAGCTCTTGGTATTTTCCTTTGACGTCTTTCTTACAACTTGAAAATAATTGGAGAACCGATTACTCTTTAGATATTATCAGGCAAGTCGGTATGGCAACATTTGTTTTGGACTGGTATTCTGGACAACTACATGCATTAAAAGAGCCTTTGGTATTTAATCAAACCGACAAAACCATTTATCGCTTTACTTGGTTGAGAACATTTGATAATCCTGTTGCAATACGGATTGAAAAAAAAGATAACACTTACATTTTATTTTGGAAGTCATGCAGTGGTGCCGGTGGTTACGAACCCGGTGAACTTACAGTAGATAAATCCAAGCCATTGGCAAAGGAGCAATTTGACAATTTCATTTCGTTGATTCAATCAACTGACTTTTGGAATATGCCAACAAATTTAAGAGATGAACTCGGCAACGATGGCTCACAATGGATAATTGAAGGAATTGAAAATGGAAAGTATCATGTAGTTGATAGATGGACACCAAGAAAAAACAACTACCAAAAATGTGGACAATATCTGATTGAACTTACTGACTTAAAAATTAAAGGGCGTGACTTATATTAAACTGGCAAGCGGAACATGTAGAGCAGCCGCCAACGGCGCTTCGCTCAATGGCGGGTGAGGTGAATAATTCTGCTATTCCAGATGTTCCGCAGGGCATCTGGAATCATAGATATGCGCCCTTCTCTGAAGGGTGTTCACAGATTAAAAAGCCTGCTATTATCTTGTAACTGACCAGCAGGAACTTTAAATTCCGGTCAGAGACCGGCTATCATTGCTGAATTCCGGATGTCCTTGCAGAACATCCGGAACAGCGGGAGCGTCCGATGGGATATCTGGATTTATGAAAAGCGAAACGAAATCTTTTGCCTTTTATGACGAGATCTGGATGAAAGCGA
>DATJDP010000044.1:0-14495 GCA_035497355.1 Flavipsychrobacter sp. | reverse complement strand
AAATACGTTAAAAGGAACATTAGATACATCAAAAGGAACATTGGTTACGGGAAAAGGAAGACTGGTTATAAGAAAAGGAACATTAGATACGTTAAAAGGAACATTAGATACGTTAAAAGGAACATTGGTTACGGGAAAAGGAAGACTGGTTAGGGGAAAAGGAACATTCCTTTTTCACGAATTTCATAAAGAACAACTCCTTTGAGACTAAGGACCATTCGTTTTGCCGAAGGAAAGTAGGGCAGGCATAATACGAGCAGCCGATTTCCAACGTTTAGCAGCGCCATTTGTTACCATCCACCTGAGCTCTTCGTTCTATGCCAATGGGAACGTTACCGTAAAAGTGCTTCCTTTTCCTGCGGCACTGTCCACTTTTACTTTGCCCCCATGTGCTTCCACCAGTGCTTTTACATAGCTTAAGCCCAGTCCAAAGCCCTTTACATCGTGGAGATTGCCGGTATGTGCCCGGTAAAATTTTTCAAAAACGCGTGCCTGCGTTTCTTTGTTCATACCGATGCCATTGTCTTTTACTTTAATGGCCAGCATACCACCCTGGTTCAGCGTTTCAACTTCAATCTTAGGCTGTTCCCTGGAATATTTAATGGCGTTATCCAGGAGATTGAAGACGATATTGGAGAAATGCACATCATCTGCAGTTATCATGTGCTTCTGAGCAGCAAGTTTTAGGGTCAGCGTGCCCTGCCTGTCGAGTATCTGCAGAGATAGATTGTCGGTTACTTTTTGTATGATCTCGTGCGCATTCAGTGTCTGCAGATTCAGCTTTATTTCCTGGCGTTCTATCCTCGCCGCCTGCAAAATCTTCTCCACTTGCTTATTCATCCGCTTGTTTTCATCTTTGATCATATTACTATAGTAGCGGATCTTTTCAGTATCGTGTATTACTTTTTCGTTAGTTAATGCGTCAATAGCCAGAGATATCGTTGCGAGCGGCGTCTTAAGCTCGTGGGTCATATTATTAATAAAGTCAGACTTTATCTCAGACAATTTCTTTTGGGTGAACATCTGCCGAACTGTAAGGCCGAAAGCTGAAATAATGATAATAGTGAAAATGATGGACGCTGCAATCACCCAGCTCAATTGGTGAATCAGGTAATTGTTATTATCGTAAAAATAAAGGTAGAGCGTTTCTTTGAAGGCAGAGTTGTCTGTAGTGAGCTGTGTGCGGATGGCTGTATTATAATATTCGTTCTTAAAATTCTTTGATTTGAAGAGTTCGTTCTGGAAAATATCTACAATCTTATACTCAAATTTGTCCTTTATTCCGGAGCGGCGAATAGACTGTTCGATAACATCGCTTACATCATCCTTATCCATAAAGCTCGTGGTGAAGCGCTGCAGGTAAAAGTTCTTACTGTCTTCATCCTGAGGGAACTGGCCTATATAATCGAAGTACTTCTTATAAAACTGTTCTTTTGTAAAGCTGATTGCATTGCCTATTTCCTGTTCCCGCTGTTGCTTGCGGAGATTGATAGCACTCTGGATCCAGGACATTTGAATGAAAATGATTCCCAGCACGGAAAGCGAAATAAGTACGACGATAACTGGAAAAACCTTTTTCATTCAGTAGACAAATATGCGTGTTTTTTCTTCCTTCTATAAAACATTAAGAAAACTGGTCACTGTCTTTATTCAAAAATAATATACCAGATTATGGTAATGAAGAGATATCAGGCCAAAATGCAGCCAATATTTTCTTAAAAAGAGATCATTTAATAGCCGAAATTGTCAGGACTGAGGTAATTTACACAGTAATTTTTCCTTTTGACACCAATCCTTTCCGCACAGAATCTTACTAAGTCTTTTAAGAATTTCAAAGCCGTTGACGACGTTTCCTTTTCTATAGCCAAAGGAACTGTTTATGGCTTTCTGGGCGAAAACGGCGCCGGAAAGAGCACGACCATGCGTATGCTGCTCGGTTTGATAAAGCCAGATAGGGGTAAGGTGATGATCAATGGCGTTGAATTTAACAATCAGCGGAGATATTTATTAAAGCATGTAGGAGCTATCATTGAGCGTCATGATATGTATGGATACTTGTCGGCGTGGGACAATCTACGCATGATGGCGCAACTCAGTAATTCTGACATAAGTGAGAAACGTCTGCGCGATGTGCTGGAGCTGGTGGGATTGAAGGGTAGGGAAAGGGATAAAGTGAAGGCCTACTCCCAGGGTATGAAGCAACGGCTCGGCATTGCTATTGCTCTGGTGCATGAACCGGAGTTGCTGATACTTGATGAACCGACAAACGGCCTGGATCCGCAGGGGATTGCAGAGATCAGGGAGCTGATCCTTCATCTAAGTAAAGACATGGGTAAGACCGTTCTTATTAGCTCCCATCTGCTGTATGAAGTAGAGCAGGTAGCAAGCCAGATGCTGATCCTGCATAAGGGTAGAAAGGTGATTGAAGGGAATGTGAAGGAGCTTCTGGACCCGAAGGAAACCTTGTTTGAAATAAAACTGGCAACGGACACCGTACTGGTACAAAGATTGAACGAAAGCCGGTGGCAACCATTTCTGGTTAGTGAAACAGACGATACCCTTACTTTCAAACTTCACCCTGCCCAGGTGCCCGATCTTAACCGCTGGCTTGTAGCGCACGATGCCGCCGTAATGGAAATAAAATCAAAACACTCGTTAGAGGCTTATTTTTTATCGCTTACCCATGACCCAACTGATACGACAGGAACTGTATAAGACCTTTCGCAGGCCGAGAACGTACATCAGCTTTGCCATCATAGCTGCCGTAACGCTGATTATAGAAGCGGCGCTCTATGCAGATGGAAAAACCTTTGTCAACTTTGCATTGTCGGGAATTACCGAGCAATTTGATGTAAACGGCAATATCATCAACGGTTATCTCGTCACTTACATTATTCTGCAATCTTTGGTTGTGAATATACCCTTGTTAGTTGCCCTGGTGGCCGGCGACACCCTTGCCGGGGAGGCAAACCTTGGCACATTAAGATTGCTACTCACAAAGCCTATCAGTCGCTCCCAACTGGTTTGGGCAAAGTTTCTGGCAAGCGTCGTGTACACGCTGATGTTGCTTATCTGGCTTGCTATCATTTCCCTTGGGTTGTCTTTGCTGATTTTCGGTAAGGGCGACCTCATTAATATGAAAAGCGATCAGATAGTGATGCTACTGAAGGACGATGTGGCCTGGCGCTATGTGGCGGCATTTGGCTTTGCGGCACTGGCAATGACATCCGTGGCAGCTTTGTCTGTTTTGCTTTCCGTATTTGCAGAAAACAGTATTGGCCCTATAGTTAGCACTATGGGCATTATTTTATTTTTTACCATCATTACCAATCTTGGCCTCCCTTCGTTTGAGGTAGTTAAGCCCTGGCTGATGACAACGCATATGATAGCCTGGAAAGGCTTTTTTGATAATCCTGTGCCTTATGATGCCATACTGCATTCTGCACTTATTTTAGGGGCCTATATTGTTGTTTTTGTTGGCGTCACCATTTTTATTTTTAATAGAAAAGATATTCAATCATAGTTATGAAGCGGTTTGTTTTGTTTGTGTTGATGTTGTTCACCGTTCAGTTTTCCTTTGCGCAGGATAAGAGTGCAAATGAGCTCTTTTATAATATGCGGGAAAAGCTGGGAAGCGTAAAGGACTATGTAGCGGATGTAAAGATGAAGATTGACATTTCGTTCATGCGTATTCCTACCCTTTATGGTAAGCTCTATTTTAAAAGTCCGGATAAAATGAAGCTGGAAAGGAACGGCGGGATCTCCATTTTACCCAAGAGGAGTGTCAATCTTACGCTGAACAACCTCGTTCCTTCCGGCAATGCTGCAGTCATTGCTGCAGGCGAAGATGTGCTGCACGGGCGAAAAGTGCATGTCATCAAAGTGGTGCCGGACAATGATGCAAATGGTATTGTACTCACCAAGATATGGATAGACGCCGACCGGCTGCTTGCCCTCAGAACGGAGACAACCACCCGCGATAACGGAACAATAAGCATGGATCTGCAGTATGGGAGATATGTGAATGTTTCTTTGCCGGACAAAGTGACCTTTTATATTGATGTGAAGGATTTTAAGGTGCCGAAAGGAGTAACGATGGATTATGACGGTGGGGAAAGTGCAGTTGTTAAAAAAGACGTCACGGCGAAAGCTAAGAAAGGAGTCATTAAAATAGAATACCTGAATTATAAAATAAATACCGGCTTAAGTGATAAAATATTCGAAGAGGGAAAGAATTAATGCTTTCGATTTTTGATAATCAATCATATTCATTAGTTTTAGCTGAAATTTTTTACCGTTTTTATGAGGTATTTATTACTTGTCGCGCTGTTGTTCGGCGGTTTGTCTTCCTGTAAAAAAGCAGAAACAACGGTTACCCGTGAAGATGAACTGCGTGATGGTAAATGGAAAATGATCGCTGGAACCATACGTGTAGATCCTTCAATAGGACAAGACACGATCATCCACTATTATGATTCTTTGCCTACATGCAAAAAGGACGATTATCTCGTTTTCTCTGAGAACTTTATCGGACTGCAAAACATGGCCACAAAATGCGATCTCAGCGAGCCGGATGACGTCGATTTCCGTTGGGAGCTATATGACAACGGCAACGCTATCAATTTCTGGAATGCCGATCAGACGTTCCTGAACGAAGAAGCTGTAAGTGCTCCTTTTGTGGAGTATAGCAACTCTAAGTTTACCATTCGCTATGTAGACTTTATAAAAAACATAGTGGACAACAAGCTTAATGATACGCTTACATACACGTATACGTTTCAAAAATATTAACCGGTAGTTTAAGAGAACGAAAACCACTGGTTGTGTACCGGTGGTTTTTTGTTTGTTAGTCACTTAATCAGCAAAGCCGCAATTAGTACATTTGCAAGCTTAAAGAAAAACAATAACCAATTATGATACATATTACTTTGCCGGATGGTTCAGTAAGAGAATATAATGACGGTTCTACTGCACTGGATGTTGCAAAATCCATAAGCGAAGGTCTTGCACGCAAAGTGCTTGCAGCAGAAGTGAATGGAGAAGTATGGGATGCGATAAGGCCGATTCATAAAGATGCAACCCTACGATTGCTGACCTGGGATGATCCGTCTGGTAAATCCACATTCTGGCACTCATCTGCCCACCTGATGGCTGAAGCGCTGGAGGCTATTTTCCCGGGTACGAAGTTTGGTATTGGTCCGGCAATTGACAATGGTTTCTACTACGATATTGATCTTGGCGATAAAACAATCTCTGAAGAGGACCTGAAGAAGCTGGAAGACAAAATGAAGGAACTGGCGAAGCAAAGCAACGTTTATCAGCGCCTTGAAGTGCCTAAAGAGGAAGCTGTGGGTTACTTCAGTCACAAAGAGGATCCATATAAGATAGAGCTGCTCGAAGGACTAAAAGACGGGGAGATTACCTTTTACAAGCAGGGTAATTTTACTGACCTCTGTCGCGGCCCGCATATACCTCATACGGGGTTTATCAAGGCAATAAAGCTGACTAATATCGCCGGTGCCTACTGGCGGGGCAATGAGAAGAATAAAATGCTTACCCGCATTTATGGTGTTACATATCCCTCTCAAAAGGAGCTGGACGAATATTTGCACCTGCTGGAGGAAGCAAAAAAGCGCGATCATAGAAAACTTGGCCGTGAACTAGAACTCTTCGCTTTTTCTGAAAAAGTGGGAAGCGGCTTGCCTTTATGGTTACCTAAAGGGGCTATGCTGCGGGAGCGTTTGCAACAGTTTTTGCAGAAGGCGCAAATGGCTGGCGGATACCTTCCTGTTATTACTCCGCACATTGGCAGTAAGCAGCTATATGTTACTTCTGGTCACTGGGAAAAATACGGAAAGGATTCTTTTCAACCGATTACCACACCGCAGGAAGGTGAGGTGTTTTTGTTGAAACCAATGAACTGCCCGCATCACTGCGAAATTTATAAATCGTCTCCGCGTTCTTATAAAGACCTTCCTTTGCGCCTGGCCGAATTTGGTACGGTTTATCGATATGAGCAGTCAGGCGAATTGCATGGACTTACCCGTGTACGGGGATTTACTCAGGACGATGCGCACCTTTTCTGCCGCCCCGATCAGGTACATGAAGAGTTTAAGAAAGTGATTGATCTGGTAATGTATGTATTCACCTCACTTGATTTCCAAAACTTTACTGCGCAGGTTTCCCTCCGCGATAAGGAAGATAGAAGCAAGTATATAGGCAGCGAGGAAAACTGGGAAATTGCCGAGCGTTCTATCATAGAAGCCGCCGCAGAAAAGGGTTTGCAAACAGTTGTAGAATATGGTGAGGCCGCATTTTATGGTCCTAAGCTGGACTTTATGGTGAAAGATGCATTGGGCAGGAGCTGGCAGTTGGGCACAATCCAGGTGGATTATAATCTTCCTGAACGTTTCGAACTCGAGTATGTGGATTCAGACAATACGCGCAAGCGACCTGTAATGATCCATCGCGCACCTTTTGGATCTATGGAGCGTTTTGTTGCTGTGTTACTGGAGCACTGCGCAGGTAATCTTCCTCTATGGCTTTCTCCAATGCAGGTAAAGGTCTTGCCGATCAGTGACAAGTTTAACGAATATGCACAGAAGGTAGTGGACGCTCTGGCAGCAGAAGATATAAGAGCAGAAGTAGACGACAGAAGTGAAAAAATAGGAAAGAAGATACGGGATACTGAGCTGATGAAAGTACCGTATATGCTGGTTGTAGGTGAAAAGGAAATGAATGAGAGTAAAGTAGCCGTTCGCAAACATGGAGAGGGCGATAAGGGTGCAATGGCGCTCGATGAGTTCGTAGCGGAGATTAAATTATTAGTAAAAGAACAAATTAGCGGTAAGAAAGCGGCAGGTATGGCATAAACTTTTATCGTCATATTCTTTGAAACAACAAATACGCTATTTTTGCCATCATTTTTAATAAAACTTAATGCAGAAAAGAAGTAAAGGCAAACCATATTTTAAACCAAGACAAGTACAAAGAGAACACCGTCTGAATAATGAGATCACTGCGCAGGAAGTACGCGTAGTAGGCGAAAATGTAGAGCCAGGTGTTTATCCAATTGCGGTAGCAATCAAAATGGCGGAAGAAAGAGAAGTGGATCTTGTCGAAATTTCTCCGAATGCCGTTCCTCCTGTTTGTCGTCTGATCGATTACCAGAAGTTTCTTTACGAAAAGAAGAAAAAGGATAAAGAGCAGAAAGCTAAATCGAAGCAATCAGAAGTTAAGGAAATTCGCTTTACACCAAATACCGATGACCACGATTTTGACTTTAAGTCAAAGCATGCGGAGAAATTTCTGCAGGAAGGTGATAAGGTGAAGTGTTATGTTCAATTTAAAGGCCGGGCTATTATGTTCAAAGACCGTGGCGAATTGCTGCTTTTGAAGTTTGCAGAACGTCTGGCTGAGGTGGGGTCCCTGGAGTCCATGCCTAAAATGGAAGGTAAAAGAATGATTGCCATTTTCACTCCCAAAAAGAAGAAATAAGGTTTAGATTTTTATTAACAGGAAAGTTGAAAACTTTTTTTGTTTATTTTAATCTCATTTTTATCTTTGTGTTGTCAAAGCAAAACAAAGCAAATTCAAGCATAAGTATTAAAGAGATTTCGTAAGAAGTTTTCATGGTGATAGGGTTTATAGGGGCTGGTCTGATCTCAGACTGGCTTTCTCTTTTATAAGTATTTCTTATTGCCGTGTTGTAACAAAAAACTTCAATACGGCTTTCTTTTTTTGAACAATTAGTTACTTTTGCAACAGTTTTCATAGTGATAGGGTTTATAGGGGCTGGCCTGTTCTCAGGCTAGCTTTTTTATTTTCTTTTTTTCTTTTCCTTGCAGCCTTTTGGAACCTCTTTATCCCGTATACTGGTCCAGGCTACCATAATTCACATTTTTGACCGTAGTAATGCATCTGAATGGTGGGTATTCCGACCAAAATTGTTGTAATAACCTGCTTGTAATGGCTCAATGTTAGAATTTGCCTGATAGTTTCTTTTCATAGATTACTGTAGTTTTGATAAATAGGCAACCTAGAGTGTATATATCAAACCTCGCAAACACCTTATCCTGCGTGATTTTTGATTATCTTACAACAGTTTTTCCAACAGAGATTTCTATGATGCGACGAATTGCAGGCCTTGCTGCCTGTTTATTTTTTAGTCTTTGCGCTTCAGGTCAGCCATTGTCAGCCTATGTTAATATTCAAAACCAGGTGATGGTTTGGGATGGCGGTATCATTCGAAAAATAGACTACTTGCCTCCGGTTTCTATGAAGATCGGACGGACAGCTATTCCTTATCAGGATAACTCACGTTCCTTTAAAATCTACTATGGCGGGGGCGTAAGAAAGATAAATATCGGTTTTACGAACGACTATTTCGTTACGGACAACCTTGTGGTATATCTAAATGCAAAATCTTTGAATGTCTTTGACCAGGGAAATATTGTGAATCTTAGCAATCTCGCCGATGAATACTATATAGGCGACAGTATCGTGCTGTTCCACGACGGAATCCGAAGCGAGTACAAGGCTTATTATAACGGAACTGTTTACCCTATAGAAAGTTTCCTGGCAGGAAATGCCATTGAAAGGGTGAAAGTGTCGGATAATATCGCGGCGTATAATAATTACGCTAATCAGTTTCGCATCTTCTATCATGGGAATATTATTGGTCAGGAAGAATATCTCGTAAGCAGCTTTGATGTAGGACGAAATACAGTTGCTTATGTAGACATCAACCGGCAATTCAAGATATTTCACAACGGGCGAACAATAGTCGCGGAAAATTTCCCTCCTGAATCTTATTCCACTGGCGATAATCTGGTTGCTTATGTTTCCAACGATGGTTATTTTAAAATATTTTATGATGACAGTGTTCGTACTATTGGCTTTTTCCGGCCTGACTACCGGGTTGGCGACAACGTAGTAGGGTTTCAGGACAACAGCGGTTATTTTAGTGCGTTTTATAAAGGCGACATCATTGCGCTCGAGAGTTATTACCCGGGTAACTATGTGGTGCAATATAACTCTCTGGCTTACGTCAGCAGGAGCAATACTCTTCGCCTGTTTTCAGACGGAGAAGTATACGACGTTACAAGCGGCGGAGATCGCGATAGTTGGCTTCTTTCCTACGATGTGCTGCAATATAGGATCGGATTGAACCTCTTTAAGATTTTTTACAAGGGAGAAGAGTACTAAAAGTACCTTTTCACAACGCGCAGTTGATGCGTTCTTTTTTTAAGGGCCCGACTGATAATGCCGCCCTGATCTATACGGTCTATTACTACCCGTCCTGCCGTCTCTGTCGCATGAATGATCGTTTCATTGTCGAGCAGCAGGCCTACATGTGTTATTTTGCCTTCTTCATTATCAAAAAATGCAAGGTCTCCGCAACGGGCATGCTGTAGGAAATCCACCATCTCGCCTTCGACTGCCTGTTGGGAGGCATCCCGCAATATCATTTTATTGCAAAGGCGAAAAGCCATTTGCGTAAGTCCTGAGCAATCAATACCTGCAATGGTTTTACCGCCCCACAGATAAGGCGCATTCATATATTGCAAGGCAGCTATTTTGAGATTTTCCTCGTTCAGTAGCAGATCCTTTACTGCCAATTTTTTTCCCTTGTATTTTCCGGTCTGGCTTTGAATAGTCACCTTAGCCCTGATAAACTGACTGCCGGCAGGAAGCCACATTTCGGAATGTTCAAATACCAGTTTGTCGGTATTCCTTGCACTAAGGAATTTCACTTCTTTCAGATATTCCTTTTTACTGACAGTGGCTAACTGAGAGAAGCGACACCAGCCTTCATAGCCGTCCCATTCTATCCGTATTTTTGCCCATTCCTGCTCATTTATTTCCAGTATTTCCGCTTTTTCTCCAAAAAGTAGCTGCGTCACTTGCTCTGACCGGTGAGAAGGCTCTTTTCTTATTGGAAGAACGGAAACATTGCAGAACGAGTAGGAGAGAATCATTGGGATTTCAGCAAATAAGGAACTGCAAAATACAGCTATAAATCAACCTTTTCAAAGACCAAAACACAATTTATCCTCGTTTCCTTAACCGAAATCTTTTCATAACTTAGCACGCTAAACTATGTCCAGACTGTATTCATTTTTAACCATATAAATATAGTAAGGCTTAATGGATTTATTCATCAGACTAAAAGTTACAAAAGGTTATGGAACCCACGATTATCGCCTCGCTCATTGGAGTAGTGGCTATTCTAATAGGTATATTTCTTGGTAAAGTAATATTTGCTAAAAACACGCAAAAGCAAGTAGAAGAATCGGAACAACAGGCAAAAAAGATCATTGAAGATGCGAGAGCACACGCGGAAACAATAAAGGAAAAAAAGATACTTGAAGCCAAAGAGCATTTTCTTCAGTTAAAAAGCGAACACGAAAAGGAAGTATTACAACGAAACCAGAAATTTGCCGAATCAGAAACAAGACTAAAACAACAGCAGCAAAGCTGGAACGACAAAAACGCGACCCTTCAAAAGCAAATTAACGAGTACGATCAGCTCAGGCAAAACCTGGACAAGCAACTCGAAGTTGTGAACATAAAGCGCAGCGAGTTGGAGCGTCATCAGGAGGAGCACATCCGCCGCCTGGAGAAAGTAGCCAGTCTGAGTGCTGAGGAAGCAAAGGCAGAACTGGTAGAACTCGTAAAAGAAGAAGCACGGACCAAGGCCATGGCTCATGTGAAGGAGATCATGGAAGAGGCTAAGGTAAACGCGACCAAGGAAGCCAAGAAGATTGTCATTCAAAGCATCCAGCGTACAGCTGCCGAGCAGACCATAGAGAATGCGATCACTGTTTTCAACCTCGAAAGCGATGAAGTAAAGGGGCAGATCATTGGTAGAGAAGGACGTAACATTCGCGCGTTGGAAGCTGCTACAGGAGTAGATCTGATTATTGATGATACTCCGGAAGCGATCGTATTGAGTTGTTTTGACCCGCTTCGCAGAGAAGTGGCTCGTCTATCGCTGCAACGACTAGTGCAGGACGGACGTATCCACCCTGCAAGAATTGAAGAAGTGGTTGAGAAAACAAAGAAGCAACTGGAAGAGCAGGTAATGGAAATCGGAGAACGAACCATTATCGAGCTGGGTATCCACGGCTTGCACAAAGATGTGGTACGTATGATCGGTAAAATGCGCTTCCGCTCTTCTTATGGCCAGAACCTGCTGATGCACTCAAAAGAAACTGCCAACCTTTGCGCTATCATGGCTGCGGAACTCGGGCTTGGACAAAAAGTAGTAAAACTGGCTAAGCGTGCGGGACTGCTGCATGACATTGGTAAAGTGCCCGATGAAGAAACAGAACTGAGCCACGCTTTATTAGGCGCCAAGATCGCTGAAAGATGTGGTGAGCATCCTGCTGTGGTCAACGCCATCGGTGCGCACCACGATGAATTGGAAATGACGTTTATTATTTCACCGATTGTTCAGGCTTGTGATGCAATTAGCGGTGCACGTCCGGGAGCAAGAAGAGAAATGATGCAAAGCTATCTGCAGCGTATCAAGGACCTTGAAAACCTGGCTATGGCCTACAATGGTGTTGAAAAAGCGTACGCAATACAGGCAGGACGTGAGTTACGTGTAATTGTGGAAGCAGATAAGGTATCGGATACAGACAGCGATCGTTTATCATTTGAGATTGCCGACAAGATTCAAAAAGAAATGCAATACCCCGGACAGATAAAAGTGACCGTGATCCGCGAACTGCGTGCTGTAAACATTGCGAGGTAAAAGACACATTCGCTAATTGTCGAAATAAAGAAAAGCTGTCTCAAGTCGGGACAGCTTTTTTTATGCTATGCGAGATTTAGTCATTCTCTATTTTTGCTCACTCAAGAGATTTAAACTTAATGCTCCAGGTGCATAAATTATAAACCCAATCTAGCTATAACTTATATCTTCAGGTTCTTTTTCCAGAAACTCATCTATGAGGGTGGCTGCATTAAATGCTGGCAACCTGCCATCTTTCAATGACTCTATTGCCCCGAGGTAAGTACCATGACCACCTGGAAATACTGCCAATTCACAGTCTGGAATAACATGGTACATCTCTAGTGCATGTTCAAGACTGCCAACATCGTTATTCGCAGTGATAACGAGAGTCGGCGCCTTTATTGACTTAATTTCTTCATCTGTCCAGCCTTTAAACGCTTTCATTCTTTCCACATCTCTACGAAACATATTTAACAGTCCTTCTTCATCATTGTTTGCCTTCAAATATCCATCTTTTAATGCTTGTGGCATGACATCGATAGTCGCTGTATCGAACCCTTCCCAGAATTGGGGTGGAGCAGCGCTGCGCTTATAAAATGCAGAAGCGATGATGAGTTTATTGACCATCTGTGGATGGCGAAGCGCTATCTCTATCGCTGTTTGTCCGCCATTGCTGAAGCCAAGGAAATCGGCTTTGTGTATGCCCAGATATTTGAGGAGTGCAAAGATATCGTCTGCATCTTGCTGAAAACTAAGCGGTGTGCTTCGATCATTAGTATGGCCATGTGCCTGGAGTTCTACACCAATTACTTGTCGGCTCTTTGCCAGAAGCGGAATAATGCGGCCGAAAGATGTTTCAATTGTGGAGCCGCCTCCATGAATCAGAACAAGAGGCTTTCCCTGTCCATAAATTTCGTAATACATCTTTAGACCATTAACGTCTGTGTAGTTGCTGGTAAAGTCAGGTTGGGCCATTCTTTAGTGTTTTACAAAGTCAGTTCTTTTTGCGGATCCCAGAAAAGAGACGGGAAATTTACAACTTTATCATCCTCTATTTTAATCCCTTCTTTCTCAAGCAGTTCCTGCATTTGGGTAGGTGTTTGGAAATGATGTTTGCCTGTTAGCATCCCGTTTCTGTTTACAACCCTGTGCGCTGGTACTTTTGGTTTTACTCCAAACGATCCGTTCATGGCATATCCTACTAATCGCGCCCCTGATTTCGCCCCTATAGCTGCAGCTATAGCACCGTAAGTAGTCACACGGCCCTTCGGAATAAGGCGAACTATTTGAAAGATGGTATCGAAGAGGTGCTCGTCAGGCATGGACTACAAAAAATTTACAACAAAAGATTTAAAATGAATTAAAACAGAATTAACTTACTTAACTTGCCGCATGTCTTATTTTCTTCTTGAGCTACTTATAGCACTCGGAATCTTCATTTCGGGTCTTATCCTTGGCTTCCTGTTCGGGAAAAGCCATGGAAAGGAGATGATGGAAGAAAAATACCGTAGCCGCATGGAAAATAAGGAATGTTAGGGAATGGCAGTATATTTTATTTCTCTTGTCGTTATCCGTTGTAATACTTCATTTTCATACATCTCCTTTCGAAGCCAGTTACCTTTTTCGTCAAATTTGTAGGAATACGTCAAACTACTCTTCCGATCTGAAAATACGGTTTGTTTTGTTAGATGATGTGTCGCATCGTATTCGTTGATCCGGTAGTCTCTTACTCTTTTGCTTGCATCGGCAAATGCTTGTTCTATCAGCTGCCCATCTTTATTATAGGTCTTGCTTAGCATTCCTGTGCAGCTATCTTCTTTTGCATACTCATAGCAGTACCATTTTGATCCTGCTGAATCTTTTTCCAATACAAAAAGCTGGCTGGAGTCGAACTGCATCTGGTCGTTCAAAATGATGCGCTCGTATTTGTCCTCACCTTTATGCTGGAAGCGGATCATTGAAGTAAGCATATTATGCTCATCCTTTTTGCGGATATACAAGAGTTGTCTATTCCTGTTGTAGCTAAGGAGAAATGATCGCTGTAAGTCGTCTTTGTGATTAAAGAATAACAGCCTTTTGAGCAGATGTTCCCGATTGTAAACAAAAGATATAGAGTCTGTCAGCTTGCCGGAACTATAGTGAAGAATGGCGGACAGCAAGCCATCGCTGTACCGGTAGATCTTTTGATCCATATTGTCGTCTGAAGCAAGGGTAAGTGTATCTACTTTCCCTGAATCGTTGAACCTTAGCTGCTGCTGTTTTAATAATGCCGGTGCTCCTCCATTTACCGAAAAAATTTCCTCCTTAAGGCTCCACACGGCTCCTTTCAGTCCATAATCCTTCCATTCAAGCGAATGCGGAATGTCTACAGCCACTTGTGCACTTGTGAAAAAAGGTAGTAGGATCAGTATTAAGCTCATCTTCCACTTCATCGCTTTTGCCCGCTTTGGTACTATTACAAATCTACCCTTATTGTGTTTTTTATACGAATGTGATGCAAGCTAAAGTGAGGAAGAATATTGGAAGTTAACGCAACACCATCGGTAGTTCATACTGTCTGCTGCCATCCTTTGCGCTTGCTTCAAAAAGAATAAGCATCAGAGTGGAATTTGGTGTCTTTTTTGAAACGTTCACTGCGAAACTAAACTTTCCCCATTCGGGCGCCCCTGCATCTGTTTGCTCATGGCCTTGTTTTAGTTCATTATGCCCATCTTCTACCACCCAGCTAATTGTTCCTTCGAAGACCTGCGCT
>DATJDP010000043.1:0-4024 GCA_035497355.1 Flavipsychrobacter sp. | reverse complement strand
AGGTTGCGCAACAGTCTCACCATCTCCGGCAGGCTTTGCACCCGATTGTGAATAAAATACACCTGTCCTCCGCGCTCGGCTTCATAATAGATTGCGTCACGAATGGCAAACTCATTAAAAAACAATACTTCCGTATGGACTGGTTGCCGGTTTGGTGGCGGCGTATTCATAATACTCAGGTCGCGCGCATTCATCAAAGAGAACTGAAGCGTACGGGGGATAGGTGTCGCAGTCAGCGTAAGGGTATCTACATTTGCCCTTAACTGACGCAATTTTTCCTTGGCAGCCACTCCAAACTTTTGCTCCTCATCAATAACCAGCAAGCCTATATCCTTAAACTTTGCATCCTTGCTGAGGATAGCGTGCGTGCCAATGAGAATGTCGATCTTGCCTTCCTCCAGGCGCTTGAACGTTTCCTTTTTTTCTTTAGATGATTTGAAGCGGTTGATATAATCTACGGTAGCCGGGAAATCTTTTAAACGCTCTTTGAATGTTTGATAGTGCTGAAAAGCAAGAATAGTTGTAGGCACCAGGATTGCTACCTGCTTACTATCACCTACGGCCTTAAAGGCCGCCCGTATCGCTACCTCTGTCTTTCCGAAACCTACATCGCCGCAAACAAGGCGATCCATCGGCGATGGCTGTTCCATATCGTGTTTCACATCTGCGGTTGACTTGCTTTGGTCCGGAGTGTCTTCATAGAAAAAGGACGCTTCCAGCTCTGTTTGCAGATAACTATCAGGTGAAAAAGCAAAGCCTTGTGATGCTTTTCTCTTTGCATACAGCTTAATAAGGTCGGCAGCAATATCTTTTACCTGCTTCTTGGTTTTGTTTTTCAGTTTTTCCCAGGCGTCGCTTCCAAGCTTGTTGACGCGTGGCGGCGAACCTTCCTTGCCTGTGTATTTGCTGATCTTATGCAGCGAGTTGATGTTTACATAAAGCACATCATTATCCCTGTAAATAATTCGAATGGCTTCCTGCACATTGCCATTTACTTCAATTTTCTGCAAGCCGCTGTAAACCCCAACACCGTGATCAATATGCGTTACATAATCACCTGGCTGCAGCTCTTTTAAAGCACGAATAGTAAGCGCTTTACCACGGGTGTAGGCTTGTTTTACTTTGTACTTATGATAGCGCTGGAATATTTGGTGGTCTGTGTAGCAAACAACATTTTTCTCATGGTCAATAAAGCCCTTACTTATTGAAGTCGGTACCGGCACAAAGTTGATCTCGGCATTCTGGTCTTCAAAAATAGTTCGTAGTCTTTCTAACTGTTTTGGGTTCTCTGCGAAGATGAAAGGAGTACACTGCTGTCCACAGCGTTTTTTCAAGTCTGCGATCAACATATTAAACTGCCGGTTGAACACAGGTTGCTCCTCTGTTGCGAACCGAAGCTCCACCCATTCTTCCCCCACCTGGGCAGCGTTTGTATGGCGAAGTTCAGTTGCGGTAAAGCCTCCCTCACTTTTCGAAGCGGGTGGTGAAAGGGTTAGTAAATGTCTTTCTCTTATCTGTGTCAGGAAGTTTTCAGTGGTTTCAAAATCTTCTCGCTTCAGTTCTTTCAGCCATTCTTCTTCATGGTCTACGGCAACTGTTCCAATTTCAATCCTTTCCGGAAGATCGCTTTCAAGTTTACCAATTCTTCCGATCGTAAAATCAAGATCCTTTGCCCAGATAATAGTATTTTCCGGAAGAAAATCGAGCAATGAAATTTTTTCGTTCGTTTCGAATTTCGTTTCGATATTCGGAAGGATAGAAACCTGAAGCAACTTTCTTTCAGAGAGTTGCGTTTCGGGATTGAAGATGCGAATGCTGTCCACCTCATCACCGAACAATTCGATTCGATAAGGATGTTCGTTTCCAAAGGAATAGATATCAAGGATGCCTCCTCGCATTGCAAACTGACCGGGCTCATACACAAAGTCTTCACGCTTAAAACCCAGTGAAACAAACTGTTTCATCAACTCCTCCACTTTCAGCGTTTCTCCTACTCTAATGCCGATCATATTGCCCGAAAGCGTCTTGGGATTCACTACGCGTTCAAACAAGGCTTCGGGATAGGTCACCAGCACCTTCTTATTCACCTTACTTCCGGCAAACTTTGTCAATGCCTCAGTGCGAAGCATTACATGGCTGCTGTTGAGTTCACTGAACGAACCTGTCTTTTTGAAGCTGTCGGGAAAATAACAGATATCAAGTGCATTCGTAAGATGTTCGAGATCGTTGTGGAAATAGGCTGCCTCTTCTCTGTCGTTTAAAACGAAAACATGATTGACATCAGAAAGTTGCCAGACGGCAGTTGCAATGAAATTAACGGAAGAGCCTCTCAGGTTATCGAGATAGATGCGAACTTTCGGTTCGGGCAAAGAGATACCCGCCGCAATTTGTTTCAAGCGGATATCATTCTGATACATTCCCAACAAAACCTGTAAATTCACAAGGCTGCAAATTTATGGGATTGCATGAAAAATCCTGCCGTCATTTTTGTAAACCCCAAATTGTGCAGTGTAACTTTAATTAAAACTTTCACTATGAAGAAAACAGTTGTCCTTTTTATGCTCATATTCTCGCTTACAGCCTGCAAAAACACATGGGACAGCGAAGCGCGGGACCTTTTCCATCAGGGATGCATGGAAAGCGCCAAAGAAAGCGGAAAAAATGAAGCTGAAGCAAAGTCGATGTGCGATTGCCGGTTGGAAAAAGTGATGAAAAAATATCCAAACTTCAACGATGCGATGGAGCATACAGGTGATATGATGAACGACCCCGAGCTACAGGCTTGCAAATAAAAAACCTGTTAGGGAAGCTGCTAATATAGAGGTACAGAAGTGAGTGTTTGCTGATAGAATTAGGCCTGTAACGTGAGCGTTAGTTCACCGCCATTTTTCTCAGCAATACGCTTGCTCTGTAACGATCTTCATGGTAAGTTTCATAAAGCTCATCAAGGATATCTAATATCTTCTTTGCTCCGATTTCCTGGCACCATTGCAACAACCCTTTAGGGTAGTTTACTCCTTTCGTCATCGCGAGGTCAATATCTTCGGCGGAGGCAATATTCAGATGCAACGCGTCTACCGCTTCGTTGATCAGCATTGCAAGGATGCGTTCAAAAATGTTTGTTCCAAGTTCCTGATTTTTATCAGATTCCGCCATTGTGGCGCCTTCAGAATAATTGTAAAACCCTTGCCCGGCTTTTCTGCCCAGCCAGCCTGCTTCCAATAAACGCTTTTGTGTGAATGACGGTTTATACCGGGGATCATAAAAGAAAGATTGAAAGACCGTTTCGGTCACCACATAGTTCACATCATGACCGATATAATCCATTAGCGTAAACGGTCCCATTCTGAACTTTCCAATCTCCGTCATTGCCCAATCTATCGTTGCCATATCTGCGATACCTTCTTCATATATACGCAACGCTTCACCATAGAACGGACGTGCAACGCGGTTCACTATAAAGCCTGGTGTGTCTTTCACAATTACGGGTGCCTTCTTCCATTGCAGCATCAATTCTTTCGTTTCAGTAATTAACTGCGGATGCGTTTGAATTGCCGGTATTATCTCCACCAGCGCCATAAGTGGAGCCGGATTGAAAAAGTGTAGTCCAATGACACGTTCCGGCTTGTTGCAAGCAGCAGCAATGGAAGTGACAGAAAGAGAAGAAGTATTTGTTGCAACGATACAGTTGTCATTTACTATCCGCTCCACTTCAGCAAACACAGTCTTTTTCACTTCCAGCTTTTCTACAATGGCTTCTATAACGAGCGAGCAGTCTGCAAGAGCACTCATATCTGTAGCAAACTGAAAGCGCTGCATTATCTCGTCGCTACTCGGTATTTTTCCTTTATCCTGAAGCTTCTTCAGTATATTATTTAGATTGCCTTTTGCTTTATCAAGAGCAGCCATGTTGTTATCGTACAAAACGACCTGATGTCCTGCCATTGCTGCTACCTGGGCTATTCCTACGCCCATAGCGCCGGAGCCAATAATGCCTGTTATGTGTGTCATGCTTTTTTTATTT
>DATJDP010000042.1:0-9140 GCA_035497355.1 Flavipsychrobacter sp. | reverse complement strand
GAAAGAACTTCAAATAAGTCCTGTTCTACTTTATAACTGTCCTATCACAGGCCTTCTGCTGATTCTACTTTTGTGAGCGAAAGCAAATTGTTCTAAAAAAGAAATCAATATGAAGTCAAAAACAAGACTCTTAATGTCGCTGAAGATCTGGACGGTTATCTATCCTTCTATCACGGTATTTTATCTGTTGTTCGGAAGTCACCTGTCGGCACTCCCGCTATTGCTGCGAACATTCATTCTCACAATTGCATTAGTGCCGTGGATGATGTTCATTGGCGTACCTTTCTTAGATCTCCTTTTAAAATGGGTCACAGCAAAACAGAACCAAAATAAAGAGTGATGTTACGCCGCGTGTTTATTCGTGATGCGGGAATTGTATTAAGTGGTATGTTTATTTGCGCTTCGTTATTAATCCATTCAAAAAACAGCAAAATGAAAGAGAAAAGGCAATATGACGTTATTATCATCGGAGGCAGTTACTCCGGACTGGCAGCGGCTATGGCTCTGGGTAGAGCACTACGAAACGTATTAATTATCGACGCCGGAGACGCCTGCAACAAACAAACGCCCCAGTCACATAACTTTCTGACGAATGATGGAAGGGGCCCGACGGAAATTGCGGCCGTTGCAAGGCAGCAAGTGCAGTTGTATAGTACCGTGGACTTTTTAAATGCGTCGGCGACCGCGGCCCGCATAATCCAGGGCGGTTTTGAAGTACAAATTGCTTCTGGCGAGACGTTTACAGCTCGTAAGATAGTCGTCGCCACAGGAATAAAAGACGTTTTGCCCGACATACCCGGCTTTGCGGAATGCTGGGGCATTAGTGTACTTCATTGTCCTTACTGCCATGGCTACGAGGTACGGCATCAAAAAACCGGCATCCTGGCGAATGGAGATGCTGGTTTCGACTTTGCCACACTGATTTCCAACTGGACCGATGATCTGACTCTGTACACTAACGGAAACTCTACTCTTACTGATCACCAGACCTCCAAATTGGAACAGCATAAAATCAACGTGATGGAGTCAAACATCAAGCACTTAGAGCATCGCGATGGCTACCTAAACAATATCGCTTTTAAGGACGGAATAATAGCAGCAGTTACAGCCCTGTACGCTAAAGTGCCTTTCATACAGCACTCACCGATACCTCAGTCGTTGGGTTGCGAGTTCACACCGGAGGGTTATATCAAAGTTGACCCTATGCAAAAAACAACCCTTCCCGGTGTTTTTGCTTGCGGTGATAACAGCAGCAGGATGAGAACCGTGGCTAATGCGGTGGGAGCCGGCACAACAACCGGAATGATGCTAAACAAGGAACTGATCGACGAAGATTTTTAAATTAACCCAATACGGTGTCACGATCAGGAAAACGAAATTGAACCACACTTCATTGAACAATTCCCCTCAAATATCAAAGAAATGAAATTACTTATAGATACCCCCAGACTTCAAATAAGGAATTTGAAGCTGTCGGACCTCCCGCAGTTTCATGCTTACAGGTCTGATCCGCAGGTAACTAAATATCAGGGGTTCGACGTGTTTTCCAGAGAACAGGCACAAAATTTCATCATCGACAATGCGGAGAAAACCTTTGGTAAACCGGGTGACTGGGTACAATATGGCATAGAAGACAAGTCCACAGGTATGCTGATCGGAGATTGTGCCATCAGGTTCCACGAGCAGGATTCCAGGCTTGGTGAAATTGGTATGACCATATCACCGGACAATCAAAGGAAAGGGTTCGGCAAAGAAGCGGTAGTCGCCATACTGCAGCTACTGTTTAGCATAGACGGGTTTCACAGAATTGCAGAAACGGTAGATGCAGAAAACGTTGCATCCATCCGGTTATTGAAGAGCGTGGGGTTTCGGGAAGAGGGCTATTTCATTCAAAACATTTTTTTCAAAGGCGATTGGGGCAGTGAATACCAGTTTGCTATGCTAAAAAGCGAATGGCTGCAACTGCTCCAATCCAAAACGCCGGTGAAATTTTAAAAATGTGCTATACTACTTCATATTCATCCTACCACAAGGCCTTCCTCCACGCTAATTTTGTTGTATTGAATTACAGGAATAAGGTACTTATCTAAAAGTTTTTCACCACCCGATTTTAAAAAGAAGTATAAAAAAAATCTTCTCCATGAGAGGACAGGGAGGGTAATGCCCTTTCGCGAATAAATGCGTACACAATCAATTAAATCATAAAACAATTAAAACAATGATTATGCAATCAACAATCAAATCAGCAGCATCAATAGCAACAATAGTGTTGCTTATGGCCTTCTCAGCGCGGTCATCTGCTCAAACCAGCAAGTTCGGTATCTCGATCAATTCGCTAATTACCAACTTTAACTACGGGAGCGCGAACAACAGCCTGCAGCCGTATAAGAAGAATTTTTCAGGTCTGCAGGCGGGTTTCACTTACCAGCTAGGCATCACTCCGGGCTTCTCTGTCGTTCCCGAGCTGTACTTTGCTATGAAGGGCGGCACTTTAAAAGAAAACAACCCGCTTACAAATGGCAAATCAACATTGCGGCTTTACAGTATCGAGCTTCCGGTTCTAGCTCGTGTTCACTTTCACGATTTGTATCTGAATGCTGGTCCCTACGCCGGTTACAATATCGGCGGCCGTTTGAAGATTGACGGCACAGAAAACACCCCTGAAACCACCTCAAAGATCTCCTTTGGCAACTCATCCGGAGATTTCAGACGCTGGGATTTCGGATTACAGGCTGGTGCAGGATACAACTTCAAAAGGAAAAGGTCTACCCTTACGGTCGACGTACGTTACGGCTACGGTTTAGTCAGCATTTCCAGAGACGTGCAGCGCTATAACAGAATGCTCAATATCAGTCTACAGGTAGCTAAACTGAAGAAAAAAGCATAAGCGCGGGATAATAGCTTACTCAATTTTTCACTTAACAATTTCAATTCAACAAGTATGAAGATTATCATCGTTGGTGCATCAGGCACCATGGGGACTTATTTGTCCAATGCATTTGAAAAAGAGCATGAAATAGTACGCGTAGACAGAAATGGCGCTAATGTAAATGTGGACATTACCTCTACTGAAGCGATAGAGGAAATGTTCAAAAAGGTAGGTCCGTTTGATGCACTGATCGCTACGGCAGGCCCCACTTATGTCGGCCCCTGGGCCAATCTTACGGATGAAACTTTTCGCCAGGGCGTAGAAGGCAAGATGATGGGACAGATCAATCTTGTGCTGATCGGTCAGCATTACATTAACCCGAAAGGGTCATTTACCTTAATTACAGGAGCATTAACTCAGGAGCCGCAAAAGAACTTTGCGAATGCCTCCGCTGCCAATGCGGCTGTGGAAGGCTTTGTTCGCGGCGCAGCCATAGAACTGGGAAATGGTATCCGTATCAACGCGGTCAGTCCCACAGTTATTGAGAACTCTCCGCACTACTTCCCATTCTTCCCCGGCGAAATACCTACCACAATGAGGCAACTGGAATACGGGTTTAGAAAAAGCATGTTCGGTGCCCATACTGGTCAGATCATCAAACCTTAAATGATTTCCGGAAACAAATTACAGGGTCGTTGCCCATAAGCGACGGCCCTAAATTCCAATGAATATGAAGAACTTGATTTTTGTTGGGTTGCTCATGGCTACTGTCGTGGCAGTCAAAGGCCAGATCAACATGCTGCGCTATAATGATGACTTCAGCTACCTAAAGCAGGATAGCGCTATAAAAACTGGTACGGATCAATTAAAATACCTTCCACTAAGGGGTAAGTCAATCGTATCCTTTGGCGGAGAAGTCAGAGAGCAGCTTCAATATTATAACAATATCAACTTCGGAGATGTACCTCCCGCCTTTTCAACTACAAGCGCCTGGCAGCTCTGGCACCGGTTGATGGCGCATGCTGACATAGAGGTAAACAAGCATGTCAGGGTGTTTACACAGTTAGGAAGCACCTTTCGCTTTATCAACCCTAATCCGCTTACACCGGAAATAGAAGAAAACAAGCTGAGCTTACACCAGGCGTTCATTGATTATCGGCTAAATAGTGATTGGTTGCTGAGAGCGGGCAGACAGGAAGTGAGTTATGGAAGTCACCGGCTGATCACATTTCGTGAAGGGCCCAACACGAGACTAACCTTTGATGCTGCCATCCTCAAATACAGTTCAGAGAAAAGGAAGATCGATCTGCTTGCTTTATCGCCTGTAGTTGCTCAAAAAGGTGTTTTTGATGATGCAGGACTTAAGGAATTCCTTATCGGGTTTTACGCTACGGAATGGATTAGGCCGAAGGCATTTGGAATTGATTATTACCTTCTAAATTTCACCTCCAAAACCAGACGATACAATTTCATTAGCGGAAGGGAGAGCAGAAATGTGGCTGGTTTCCGGGTGTTTTCCAACAAACCAGCAGCCAACTATGAGCTGGAAGCTACCTGGCAGTTCGGCACCTTCAACGATCTGCGAATAAACGCATACAGTATCTCTGCTGATATTAATCACACCTTTATGTCTCGCTCCAACTGGACGGCTGGCATAGCAGCAAACTACGTTACAGGAGATAAAAGGAGGGACGATAAGCAACTTAACACTTACAATCTTCTCTTTTCCAAGCCTCAGTACGGCCTGACGGCACCCATTGGAGCGACGAATGTTATAACAGCCACTCCGTACATCAAGGCCAATCCTACTAAAAGGAGCAGTATTTATGCCGGCAGCAGCTTCGTATGGCGACAAAGCAACGCTGATGGCACTTATTCACCGGGAGCTATTGAGATGCGGCCCACTCCTTTGTCACTTCCCACATCTTCCAAAAAAGCAATCGGAACGCTGCTCACTTTAGAAACAAATTATCTCTTAAACCAGCACATCGCATTGGCCTTTGATGGCTCTTATTTCTTTGCAGGCAATTACGTCAGAGAGACCGGTAAGGGCAAAAATATCGCTTACATCTCCTTCAAAGCGAGTTATAAGTTTTAATGTAATATTCCTGATCTTAAGACGTACTTAGTCCGCCCTACAAGTGTTACTCCTTGTTCTTAGCTCCCTCTCCTACGTTAAGGCCATTCACGCAGAACGGAATTAAGGAAGCGGTGCTCCTACTGCTACGTCACAGTCATGACCAGGCTGTCCGTGCGGCGGATTAATACGAGCGGAACCATTACCGGCAGGGGTTGATGACTGAGCTGGTGTTGTGGTCGGTTGCTGCGCCTGAGGAGCTTGATTGCCTGCTGATGAGTTGAGCGGAGCACCTACTGCTACTGCACAATCATGACCGGGCTGTCCATGTGGTGGATTTATTGCCGCCACAGTTTTCGCTGCCTGTGAAGAACCCTGAGTAGCAGTCTGTGCCTTCCCTGCAGGGGATGAAATGACAGTGGCAGGCTGTGCTGATACTGCACCCGGCATCGCAGGCGAGGTATTAATCAGCATGGCATCGCTTTCTGCCTGCTCGGTTGTTGCGTCCTTTGCTCCTTCTTCCTGAGAGCAGGCCGACAGTGTCACTGCCATAACAATGGCAGAACTATATACAATTTGCTTAAAAACCATATCTATACATTTAAGGCCAAAAAGTAAAACTAACCTATTAACGGACACAGCCGCAACAGAATAGCTGCGTTGTGAAATATTTAAGTTATTAAAGGAGAAGTGATGTAAGGTTGAAGCGGCTCAGGCACGGCTTACTTTGGAGACTTTGCTTTGAAGGAAGTCTTTCCCTTACTTCTGCTTCTGTGGAATTCATTTGTTGCCATCCTTATCAATTCCCCGTTTTCATTTTTAGTGTGATATCACCAATATTGTATGTGTAAACAGAGGCCGGTAAAAAAGTGAATTGGAGCGTTTCTAACTTCTTAACGCTTTGTTGGTCAATAGAGGTTACCAACTGCTTTGTCAAACCCATTGATTTTGCAAAAATGAACCAGACTTCTTAATTCCTGCGGCTTTTCGAAATAGCGATTACTCCATTTTATTTCAACGCCCCAAACGGGCTTGTATTTTTTATCATCTAGCAAAACGAGGTCCATTTCCCCTTCACTTCTGCCTTCTTTCCACCGCGCATAGGTCAAATCAAGTCTCACGGTGCATCCATTGCGATAAAACAGCCGTTTCTACCATATTACCCATTTCCCTGTTAATTTCTGATATTGGCGAAAACAAAGCTGTTCGCAAAGATGGATTGGTAAGGTACACTTTGAAACTGGTCACCCGTTTCAGCCTTTTGGCATTCACATCTCCTGTTCCATCCATCAGCCTCGAGCTGAAGGTTTATAAGTTCGGCCCTGGTTTCTGCTTCGTTCATTGCTGGTAGTTAACAGCGTTTGGCAACATTTGAAGAAAACGGTCTGCCTTGCTAAAATCCAGTCGCTCATAAAACATTCCTACTCTTGCAAGGTTTCGGTAATAATCATTTACGTAATGATAATAATATTTTTCGGATTGAATGTACCAGGCGGTGTCACCGAGTTTCTCTGCAAGCAGCCACTTCTCAAGCAATCTCCCCGCCCGTCCGTTGCCATCATTAAACGGATGTATGGCTACAAACATCAGGTGCACGAATGAAGCGTAGTAAAACGTCTCTGCAAGGCTCAATTCGCTTTGCCGGATCAGTTCAATGTCCTGCCAGAGCTTTTCCATCTCTTCGCTCACTATTGCAGCGCTTGCGGCTTCGTATTGTATCCTTCCCGTATTGTGTTCGAGTACCAGCATTTCACCCGTGCGGTATTTACCCCTGCTTCGTGCAGACAGCAGGTGCTGCGAAAGGATAGTATGTGATTCCAGGAAGTGCTTTTTGCTTAGCTTGTTTTTTCGTGCATATTGATAGGCAAGAAAGAGATCGTTGGGCTTTTCTGTAAGCTCGGGCAGGTACTCAATATCCTGCATTTTGTGCTTTACATAGCTATCCACTTCCAGCCTTTCGCCCTCTATCTTCGAAGAGCTCATTACCGCTACCGATGTATAGAAGGTAAAGCTACGCGCATCCATATCTTTTGCCTGTACCTGCGCTACGGCTGCAGGTAGGTCTATTGTTAGCTGTTGCTTGTAGGTTTCAAGATATGTATCGGTAAGCAGTTGCATAATTACAGGCACCCGGCATCCTTCCAAAGGATTTGATCAATGTTTTTGAAGGTCTGTTCAAACATATTGTATAATAAGGCCGTTGTGTATAAAGAAGCACAAGATGCAATAATCGCAGGTTTTTGTCAAGAGGATTTTTATCCTACTCATCTGAGGCACAACCTGCGAGGTGTTGTTGCAGCAAAATATTGAACTGGTATGCCTTCGCTTTATCTTGCCGCTAATAGTTGATACGTTTTTTTTAAGACGGATCAAGTCGCTTTTTTCTTAATGTAAAAACTTGTCACATATATGATATGTCAAGGTCGCATCAAACGAAAAATCGGCCGGTATCGCTGCTAATAGTTCAGGGAATACCTCCGTATGAGCTACAAAATAGGCTATAGTGAGGAGAGCTTCCGAATGCTGAATGACACGGCAGGTTCATATTACTTCTTTGACATGGGTTTCTTTCGCCAAAACACTCAAAAAACACGAACAAAAGCCTGGTCGTAACACACGAGTTCTTGTCTGTCACACACGAGTTCTCGTTCATGACAGACGAGTTCTTGTTTATGACACACGAGTTCTTGTTTATGACACACGAGTTCTTGTCCGTCACACACGAGTTCTCGTTCATGACACACGAGTTCTTGTTTATGACACACGAGTTCTTGTTGGTGACAAAGGAGTTCTTGTCCGTCACACACGAGTTCTTGTTCGTAACACTCGAGTTCTTGTTCGTAACACTCGAGTTCTCGTTCATGACACACGAGTTCTTGTTCGTAACACTCGAGTTCTCGTTCGTCACACAGGAGTTCTTATTCGTGACAGACGAGTTCTCGTTCATGACACTCGAGTTCTTGTTTGTCACACACGATATCTTATTCGTGACAGACGAGTTCTTGTTCTGTTTTTTGAGGCTTGAATGTCCTTTATGTGTCGTAAAAGAAGATGTACAAAACGCAGCAATATATCAGAAAAGACAATGCCTTCTCGCATTTACATTGTCCCAATATGGCTAAAGCTCTTTGCTATAAGGCTGCTGAGGCACATTCTCACCTTTATACGTTCGAGTTTGAAAAGGTAACCCTATGGGGCCCATATTCATGATTTTGAATGTCAATTATTGAGTTTCTCCATATAGCTATAGATTGCCTGTGGCAATGACAAAGAGCGAATGGGTAGCTTTTGTCCATCTACTTACGACTTACGACTTATGACTTACGACCTAATACTTTCGACTTACGACTTTCGCCTTGTTCCTACTCAATTGTCCCTTAATTTTGCAGCATGTTATCAGAACAGCTTACAGCATTGATTCCAGAAGGGTTTTCAGACCTTTCAAAGGTTTGGGTATTTCAAAGCAGTCGTGCATTCATAGAAAAAGAACAAAAAGAGATCAACGAACAGCTTTACCACTTTTACGCTCAGTGGGTGTCGCACGGAGCGCCGGTAAAAGGCTGGGCAAAGGTGGTTTTCAATCAGTTTATTGTGGTAATAGCGGATGACACAACAGACAGGATCTGTGGCTCTGCCACGGATGCGATGATGCGACTGATGAAAAGCCTGGAAAAACAATATGAGGTCAATCTCTTTGACCGGTTGATGATCACCTTCCTGGTGAAGGATAAGCCGGAGATGCTGCCGTTCAACCAGGTAGGATATGCGCTGGAGAAGGGTTATATCAATGAGTCTACCCTACTCTTTAACAATAGCGCCGTTACCAATAAAAAGCAACTTTTTAAGAGCTGGCTCATTCCCCTAAAAGAAAGTTGGCTGGGGGAAAGAGTGCTGTAAAGAGTTGGAATAAGTTGGAAGGGTGGAAAGTTGGAAATTGTTGGAAGAGTTGGAGGTTGTGGGAAAGAGTTGGAGGGTTGGAAAGTGACTTACTTATTGAATGCAGAGATACTCATACTTTCGACTTGCTACTTGATACTTACTACTTGATACTTGCTCTTTTACAACCTCCCCCGCTCACGCACAATCCCACGCCCGCCCCCTCCGAAGGGGGACAGATTTCGCCTAAAGGTGCAAAAGGGGAATACACACTTGATACTTGCTACTTGATACTTTTGTCTTTCTACTTTCTACTTT